>NZ_JBFRJQ010000013.1:0-770 GCF_041468985.1 Shewanella sp. 10N.286.52.A9
ACCTAATTTACAAATACTTCCCTGTTTCGGGTAATGTGAGACCCAGGCTTTAGCTGCAACTAAAGCTTTCCTTGTCGTAGTTCGATTGATTGCAGGCTCCTCTATTGAGAGACCGATAACAAGAAAGAACGCGACAAAGGACTCCAAGCAAAACACTCGAATAGTCTACTGGGTCTCGAACCCGCATTTGCAAGCAAGAGTTAGCTTATTATGAATTCAAAAACTAATCAAAACATTAACATCGGTGTCGATACGGGCAAGTTTCAGCTCGATATTTATATCCGACCACTCGATATCTTTTTCAACGTCAAAAACGATGAGAAAGGCATTAAAGAAGCTGTTAACCTCATCAAGAAACACCATCCTGAACGTATCGTTATTGAAGCAACAGGTCGCTTAGAAATGCCATTTATCATGGCCTGCGCTGAAGCAAATCTGCCCTTCGTTATTGCGAACCCAATACATATAAAACGATTTGCTGGTACCATTGGTCAAAAAGCTAAAACAGACAGGCTAGATGCGCAGCTCATCGCTCATTATGGAGATGCGATTAAGCCTAAGCTATCTACTTTAAAGCCTGACATCATGCAGGCTATGAGCGATTTAGTCTCAAGACGCAATCAAATTATGGCAATGCAAACGATGGAGAAGAACAGGCTGCAAATTCTGCCGAAAGAGGTTGCGATGACCATCAAACCTATCTTAACTGTATTTAAAAATCAGATAGAAAAGATAGAAGCAAAAATAGTTAAACTCATCGAGTCCAACCC
>NZ_JBFRJQ010000013.1:1558-1711 GCF_041468985.1 Shewanella sp. 10N.286.52.A9
AATAGGTAAAATCGCCGCTGCTTCAATCATCAGTAACCTGCCTGAACTTGGATATATTAATAATAAAGAAGCGAGTTCATTAGTTGGTGTTGCACCAATGAATAAAGAAAGTGGTCGCTTCAAAGGCCAACGAAAAATTCAAGGTGGACGGCA
>NZ_JBFRJQ010000014.1:0-94033 GCF_041468985.1 Shewanella sp. 10N.286.52.A9
ATTAAAGTTTTTTGAGACTAGGTCTCGGCTCAATGAATTCTGATTACATTATGCAGACTCGGAAGAATCTACATCCTGTTTGTTACATATTGCTATGAACACTCATCGTTACATTGATAATAATTTTGATTGCTGCATTCTTTACAAGAAAGAAGTCAGCAATTTCGATTAACTCAACACCTGTGAGTGTCCACACAGATTTACTTGTTTGATTGTTAAAGAGCGTGATATCAATTTTTCAGATATCGCCGTAAGACGCTAGGTCGTTGGCTTGAGGAGGCGTATTCTACACTTCCCGTTGTTGGCGTCAAGCGTTTTTTAAACTAATTTAAAAACTCTTTTCTGCCCGTTAATTAGTAAGTTTAAAAACCGTTCCAATTAACCCTGATACGTTGAGCCTGTTGGCCTGTCGCCGTGTCAGTGGATGCGCATTATAGGGAGATTCTGAATCAGCGCAAGGGCTTTTTTAAAGATTATTCACTTTTACTGTTCGCTTGCTGAGAATTTAAACTAATCAGCTATTTTTTATGCTTTTTTAGCAGCAAACATGGCCTTTTAGCCCTTATACTTAAGCTAATTACATTTATTAGGGATTTTTATATGTTTAGCTCAATTCGTTCTTACCAAGGAATCCACCCTAAATTGGCAGATAATGTCTATATAGATAGTGCAGCTGTTATCGTTGGTGATATTACTCTCGATCATGATGCGAGTATTTGGCCAATGGTCGCCGCGCGTGGTGATGTGAATATAATTAAAATAGGTAAGCGTAGTAATGTTCAAGATGGCAGTGTTTTACATGTAACGCGAAAATCACCAACAAACCCGGAAGGTAATCCACTGTTAATAGGTGATGATGTCACTATTGGTCATAAAGCAATGCTTCATGGTTGTACCGTTGGAAACCGTGTGCTGGTAGGAATGGGAGCTATTATTCTTGATGGAGCCATCATTGAGGATGATGTGATATTAGGTGCTGGGTCATTAGTTCCACCAGGTAAAGTATTACAAAGTGGCTTTTTATATGTTGGCAGTCCTTGTAAACAGGTACGCCCATTAACTGAAAAAGAATTGGCATTCTTACCACAGTCAGCAGATAACTATGTCAGATTGAAAAATGAATACTTGGTCGATTTACAACAATCGAGTTAAACAGATTCTATGTTCATGTCATTATAGTTGAATCATACCTTGCTCATCGAATGCTTCAGATTCGATGAGCTCTTCTGCTAAATCTTCAATGTCGAATCTGATTTGCTCGAAAGCAGCAAGCGCTTGCTGGCTATTTTCAATCTTTATTGCTGCCAGTTTCTCAATGGTTTCAGCCTTAATCATACAAGTAACATTCATACCTTGTACCTGTGCCACAAGTGATAATTTCTGTTGTGCATCGTGCCAGTCAACAATATCAGTAAAGAGGATACTTTGATTCATCGTTATCAGCCTTATGATAATTGAGTCCGCAAAACTTGATGCACAGCTTGAGTCGATGGCATCACGCCGCGCCAAATATTAAAACTGTGTGCAGCTTGTCCAACTAACATACCGAGACCATCTGCTACTTTATTTGCACCTTGAGATAGCGCCCAGTGATTAAAGAGCGTCACCTCAGCACCATAAGACATGTCATAGCATTGAGTGTTAGAGTCTATAATGCATGACGGTAACTTGATTAGCTCTCCGGCGAGTCCCGCTGAAGTTGAATTAATAATTAGATCAAAGGATGTGGCTAACTCTTCAATCGGTTTAGCATTAACATTTCCAAACAAATTAAATAAGTCTGCTAGTTTTTGAGCTTTACTATATGTACGGTTACATATCGTTAATCTGACACCTGCTTGTAATAAAGGCTTTATGCAACCTCTCGCTGCGCCACCTGCACCGACAAGCAAAACCTGCTGATTGGCAATATCACCAAAGTGCTGAATAACATCAGTCACTAACCCAACCCCATCTGTATTATCGCCTCGTATTTTGCCGCTGGGTAAATAGATGAGTGTATTGACTGCACCTGCAAGTTTGGCTAACTCACTTAATTCATCACAAGCAGCATAAGCTTGCTCTTTAAAAGGTGCGGTAACATTCGCACCTTTACCGCCATTAGCAAAAAAAGCCATTAATGATTGAGAGAATTGATCGACAGGTGCAAGAATGGCTTGATAGCTAATTGCTTGCTGAGTTTGTTTTGCAAACTCAGTATGTATAAATGGCGACTTACTTTGTGCGATTGGATTGCCAAATACAGCATACTTATCGATCATTAATATTCTCTCTTTCATTAACTCGTTTGGTTTATCTCATGTACCACTACTTAGTATAAGCTTGTGGCATTGAGGATTTTGTCATATAGCGATCACGCAATACATCTTGACGGCTTTCAGTACTTTGCTCTTCACCGCCAATCCACATTTTTTCAATATGGCTACTGTATTCAAACGGATCGCCGCTCCAAAGCACCATGTCAGCAGGCATACCGACAGCAATACGCCCCGCTTCTAAGTGGAATGTATCTGCAACATTACTGGTTATCGCTGCCATAGCATCATCGTAATTCATGCCATTAGCAACCGCATTACCTGCGCTGTAACGTAATGCATAGTTATTGTGAGCATCACCCGGAGTGGCTAACACGACTTTGACGCCAGCTTTACTCAATTTGCCAGCGTTATCCAGTGAATTATGCAAAGAATCAAAACTTTCAGGTAAGTTTCGCATTGCATCCATAACCACAGGGATTTTGGCTTTAGCAATTTCATCTGCAAGTAACACAGCGTCAGCTGCTTGCAGTAATACTAAATCGATATTAAAACGCTGCTTGAGTTTAATCAGCTGCAAAATATCACTACCGCGATCGGCATAAGCAATAACAGGTTTGTCACCACTTAACACTGCATTGATGATTAACGCTTCTTTGCTTGGGGTTTTATCGGCGTCTTTATCAGATTTAGCGAGCGCTTTCTGACCTTCTTCTAATTTATTAATCAGATTCTGCATACCAATGATACGAGAGCCTTCGTGTTTTGCGCCTAATGACACAAACAAGGCTTGTTCAGTAGCGACAACACTGTCCCACTCACCGGTGAGAGTGACTTCAATTGTTTGCCCAGAAAATATGGTTTCACCGCCACCAGGAGCGACGATATTACGTGTTATGCCACCTTTTCGGGCGAATGGAATTGCAACACTTTTAGGGTTAAACGCTAAACTTGGATCAAACGTCATGTCAGCCGCTTTGTCATTAGTGTCTCGGGTCATTTTTTCCTGACCCACTTCGACTAAACCAAGCGGGTTCATCGCTCCAATAAAGCCAGGGGTTAAGATACCGCCTTTGGCATCGATAATAATATCTGCATTTACCACATCTGGGTTTAACTGGATGATTTTACCATCTTCTATAATGACAGAGGCATTGCTAAGCACACCCTGCTCAGTTGAGGTATAAATCTTGGCGTTGGTCACGGCAAGGGTATCGGCTTGTACTAACGCAGGCAGTAATCCAGCAAGCATTGAGATAGCAACGAGTGAATAATTAAAATGTTTCAATGTTTTGCTCCTTATTGTTGGCCTAGCATAAAGTCACTTTTTGCACGGTACGCATCATCTTGACGGTCAAATACCTTGGCGCCATCGATAAATACTTTATCGGCTTGAGCGTAAACACTGAATGGATTGCCATTCCAAATGACAACATCGGCATTTTTGCCGGCTTCCAGTGAACCGGTTTTATCTGCAATTCCTAATGATTTAGCCGCATTTGAGGTGATCCAGCTAATAACATGCTCTTCTGTTAAGTTGAAACCATGCTGATTGGCGCTATACATGATTTTCGCTGTCTCTTGATTAAGACGTTGAATAGTGGTGCTTGAGTCAGAGTGCACTACCGCACACGAATTTTTGACAGCATCGACCATGGCAACGTTTTCAACGATCATGTCGTTAGCTTCCATTTTAAAGCCCCACCAATCAGGCCACATCGCAGCACAGTTACCATTCTCTGCCAGTAAATCGGCAATCTTGTAACCTTCAATTGCATGATGGAATGTACCTGAGTGGTAGTTAAATTCTTTACCTAAATCCACCATCATTGCCATTTCTTCTGCTTTATAACAATGGTTATGGATTAGGATTTCTCCTTCTAACACGCCTTTTAACGTGTCATAAGTTAAATCACGTTCAGGGGCTTTAGGGTTTAAACCTGCAGCATAATCGGCTTCGTATTTATCCCATGCTAGCTTATATTCAGTCGCCTCAATAAAGGCTTGGCGGTAACCAGCCATATTGCCCATACGCGTCATTGGTGCAACAGTTTGCTTTCTGCCGTACGCGCCTTTGGGGTTTTCGCCACAAGCCATTTTTAAACCATAAGGAGCATCAGGAAACTTCATTCCTTGCATCGTGGTAGATGGCGTGTTTTTAAGTGTCACCCCACGACCACCAATTAAGTTCGCTGAGCCGGGTAAAATCTGAAGCGTGGTCACACCGCCTTCCCGAGCACGGTTAAAGGCAGGGTCTTGCGGCCAAACGCTGTGCTCAGCCCAAACTTCTGCAGTATTAGGGTTAGTCACCTCATTGCCATCACTATGAGCGTCGGCACTTGGGCTTGGGTATACCCCTAAATGTGAATGCACATCAATAATACCTGGGGTAATCCACATATCGGTTGCATCAATAACAGTTGCGCCAGCAACTAACTCATCGGCAATGTTAGTACCAACAGCTTTAATCTTACCATCCACCATTAATACATTTGCTTGTTCAAGCTTTTCGCCTTTACCTGTTAATACTGTCGCATTAGTGAGTAACGTGGCACTGCGGGGCAAGGTTTGATATGTGCTTGGGTATGGATTTTTGTTAATCGTGACTTGAGGATCTTGCTTTTGGGTTTGATTACACCCAAGTAAAGCAACTGACACTGCAATGACCGTCATGGACGGCGCAAATTTGGACATGTTTTACTCCCTGTTATTATTGTTATTAACCGACAGGGTATAATTTAACGAGGTTAAGCAGGGAAATACAGCCAATGCTTGATAAGATTTGTAGCAAAACATTAACAAAGTGTTACTTTTCGAATCATTCATACATACTGTCAGGTAAGAAATCTCGCTATAATCCAAAACTACTTTACTTAGCAAAGCTTAATAATGAATTGGTTTAAAAAACTTTTTGCCAGCAAACCACAAGCTGGTGATAGAGAACCATCGCAGTCGAATGCCTACGATCTTATTGGCGGCGAAAAAACAATCCGCTTGATTGCCCATTATTTTTATCAACAAATGCAGCAACGACCAGATACTCAGTCATTGCTGAGCATCCATCACGCACCTATTGCTGATTCAGAACAAAAACTATTTGAGTTTCTCAGCGGCTGGTTAGGCGGACCTCAGTTATATCAACAAAAGTACGGTCACCCAGCGTTAAGAGCTAGGCACATGCCGTTTGCCATTGATCAAGCGATGGTTGAACAATGGCTTACCTGTATGGAACAAGCCATTATCAAGGCAATAAAAAAGCCTGAACATCAACAAGTGATATTTCAGGCTATTTCAACTCTAGCTAACAACATGCGTAATAAAAACTAACTTTCGAGTTGTAACCAATCTTGTGGTTTAAGGTAGCGTTCGTACAATTCAGCCTCTTGCGAATCTTCTTCTGGCGTAAAGCCATACTCCCAACGCACCAGTGGTGGCATCGACATCAATATCGATTCGGTGCGACCACCAGTTTGCAAACCAAACAAGGTACCTCGGTCATATACTAAATTGAACTCAACATAGCGCCCACGGCGGTATAGCTGAAACTGGCGTTCATCATCGTTATATTCAAGTTCTTTATTTCGCTCGACAATAGGCGCATAAGCCGTTAAGAAACCACTGCCTACCGCTTGCATAAAGTCAAAGCTCTTTTCAAAGCCAGGCTCGTTTAGATCATCAAAAAATAATCCGCCAACACCGCGAGTTTCATTTCGGTGTGGTAAGAAAAAGTACTCGTCACACCATTTCTTATATTTTGGATAGACATCTTCACCAAATGGTGCGCAGATATCTGCCGCTGCTTGATGCCAAGAAACCACATCTTCTTCAAATGGGTAATATGGTGTTAAATCAAATCCTCCACCAAACCACCAAACAGGATCGGCACCTTCTTTATGGGCAATAAAGAAACGTACATTTGCATGCGTCGTCGGAATAAACGGATTATTAGGGTGAATGACTAACGATACCCCCATGGCCTCAAAACTGCGTCCAGCTAACTCAGGGCGATGTGCTGTCGCTGAAGCAGGCATGGCCGCTCCCATAACATGAGAGAAGTTTACTCCAGCTTGCTCAAACACTTTACCTTTAATTAATACTCTACTGGTGCCGCCACCGCCTTCAGCACGCTCCCATGACTCGGCTTGAAAAGTTGCTTTACCATCCAAGGCTTCAAGGCCTTCACAAATGCTTGCTTGAAGTGATAATAAATAATGTTTTACTACTGAGGCATCAGGTAGTGCCATATCAAAATCCTTATTGTCCATTACGTAATATTTTACCACTACGGGCATCAATAATTGTCGAAGGCTGGCGTTGTGAACCTAATTCACCCACGACCAGCGCTGTAATATCGTTAGAGAAAGTATGCTCAATTTCAGCAGCTGACATCGCAGGATCATGACCTGCAATATTGGCACTGCTTGATACAAAAGGCTTGTTAACGGTATCGCATAAAGCTCTGACTACTGGGTGCGAAGAAACACGAACAGCAATGGAATCAAATTGACCGCAAAGTAATTTACTAACGCCTGGCTTTATTGGCATCACAAAGGTAAATGGCCCAGGCCATTTACTGAAAGCAAACTCTAGTTGGGCAGTGGTTAACTGTGACTCATCGATATAAGGTGCTAACTGTTGAAAGTCACTGGCAACCAGAATCAAGCCTTTTTGCCAAGGACGCTGTTTAATATCGAGGAGCTTTTGAATGGCATTAAGATTATCAGGATCGCAACCTAAGCCGTAAACAGCTTCTGTTGGATAGGCAATAACCCCACCTTGGGTATACACTTCAGCGACTTCAGATGCGTTCAACAGCTGCATAAAAAACCTTTAACCTATATAAATTAAAGACAAATTATACAGACTCTGCAGATATGAACAATTGCTGATATACGATTATGGTGAAGCAACGAGTTTACTTATGGCAACCCCAAAAGAGACTTCCCGCCGTTATATAGGCCGTTTATATTTACAACTTTTTTGTGGACATTCTAATCGGCTACCTGCGGCGCCTTTGCGCTCAACAAGTATTCCAAAGTCACACTCTGGACAGGTTTCATTATGAGGAGGATAGTTCACTAGGTATTTGCATTTAGGGTACGTATTACAAGCAAAGAAGGTTTTACCATAACGACTTGTTCGAGACTCTAAGTGACCTTTTTTACAATGAGGACAGCTAATCACTTCCGCTTCTGCATCATGATCATGTTTTTCGATATGTTTACACTCAGGGTAATTAGTACAACCGATAAAAATCCCGAATCGACCTGATTTGACAGCAAGTTCACAGCCACACTCAGGGCATTCTGAACCTTCGATGACCTGAGTTTCAATAGATTCATGTTGCACTAATGGTCGAGTAAAATCACATGTCGGATAATTATTACAACCAACAAAGCCACCATGTTTACTGTTTTTAACTGATAATTCGCAGCCACACTTAGGGCAGAGTTCAAACTCTTTTTCTAAAGCATGTTCATGCACAGTAAATAATTGTTGATCAATTTTAGACATGTCGCTCTCAACTCAAACCATAACTGCAAAAGAAAACTGCAGTCATAAGGCTATGATATAAATAACTCTCAAGACTAGTGTAGCAAATATCAAGATCAAAAAAGGAGGCTATGCCTCCCTTTTCATCACTTGGTCAAAACAATCGACTATTTAAGAGTGTAATCGGCCATCTGGCTGCTCAAAAATAAGATCTTCCATTTGCTCATAAGCGGATTCATTCCCAGGCACATTAAATAGCACCATCAGAACAACCCATTTTAAATCTTCTAAAATCAAGCTCGTTTCATCAAGCGCCATCACTCGGTCAATCACCATCTCACGAGTCTCAACACTCAATACTTGGATTTGTTCTAAGAACAATAAAAAGCCTCGGCTTTCAACATCCAGTTTTGCCATTTCATCTTTTGTGTATATACGAAATGACTGTTGAGCATGATTACACAAGTAAGGCTTATCGCTTTCTTGCAAATCAGCTAAACGTTCTAACCACGATAAGGCTTTTAAAATATCAGCCTGATGGAACCCTGCTCGAGTTAGCTCTTTGGTAAGTTCATCTTCGTCAACTAATAGCTCAACTTCACTGTGAACATAGTTCTCAAAAAGATACATGAGGATATCAAACATGGTTATCTCCTCTCTAGTCTGACGTAACCACCAGGCACTTGCGCAACCCAGCCCTGCAATTCAAGTTCAAGCATTTCAACTAACACCAGATCTATCGACTTCCCGCTATGCTCAACTACCGAATCTAAACTGGTAGTCTCATAACCTACACTAGCTAACAGCGTAGAAAATGGCAAATTTGTTGTATTATCTTCTATATGGTGACGATTAGCGACATCTTCAAGGTGAAAGCTGATCATTGTGGACAATTCTTCAACAACATCAGCCGCACATTCAACCAATTTAGCCCCATTCTTTAACAAATCATGACAACCTTGACTGTATCCACCAGCCACTGAGCCTGGCACTGCAAACACTTCTCGGTTCTGCTCCATCGCCAGCCTAGCGGTAATAAGTGAGCCACTTTTACGCGTTGCCTCAACCACAATTGACCCTAATGATAAACCACTAATAATTCGATTACGTTTAGGAAAGTTTCCTGCAAACGGACCTATATTTGGCCAATACTCACTTATTACACAACCAGAATCTTGTATTTGGTGATACAAATTACTGTGCCTTTTGGGGTAAATGCATTCTACCCCAGTGCCCAATACAGCCACCGTTACGCCTTGATGCCCTAGCGCCGCTTTATGAGCGGCGCCATCAATCCCTGTTGCCATACCGCTTGTAATAGAAAAGCCTAGACTTACAAGCTCACCAGCAAGTGAATTGGCAATGTTTAATCCACCTACTGATGCATTTCGACTGCCAACCATGCCAATAGATGGCAACAGCAAACTTTCTAACTGACCTTTCACAAAAAGCACTGAGGGAGGATCTGAGATTTGCTTCAGTAATGCAGGATATTCCGGATCGGAAAGACACAGGATATGGTGGTTGGAGGATTGTTGCTGCCAATCCAGCGCGGCATCAACTTTATCAAAGTCTATCTGACATTGTGAAAGCAGCTTTGCCGATAGCGGCAAAGACTGCTTTTCGAACTCTAAACGTTGTCTTAATTCCTCAACATCCATTTGAGTTAATAATTGTTGAATCCGGGCGGGTCCTAGCCCGGATACTGCACAAACAACTAGCCAATCGACCAGCTTTTCAGAGATTTATTCGCCTCGTAAATCCGTTGTTTTTGGTGTAATTAACTTGTCGTCAATGCGAATAGGACGTTCATTTGCAACAATAATAGCCATACTGGTTTTTTCAAACACTTTGAAAACCATTAATTTGCCGTGGTAAACATCTGGCATGGTGTAAACGTCTTCATCTGAAACTTTCGCTTTTAAACTATCGTATGCGCTACGCTCCAGCGTTGATACAGGTAAGCCATCACCATTAATGACGATTTGCTCGCCATTGCGATATATCGCAAACACATGGCCTGTTTCAATGCTGTCTTGCTCACCTTTGTCTAAGTAAACAATATCCAACTTTCCGACTTCACGAATGTCCTTTTCTATAGCAATGACATTTGCTGGTACACCTTCTGGCGCAGCCTTAGGAATAAAATAAGCAGACATCAAGGCTTCATCTTCTACAGGCGCAACTTTAAAGCCAGCTTTTGATTCACGAAAATTACTCAACAGCTGAACCTTAGAAATGTTGCCAGACTCAGTCACACGACCACTTGCCGTTAAAATGATTTCTTGGCCCAAAGTATCACTGGTTTCCTTATCAAGAAACTCACGCCCCTCTTGATATACAGCTAACTTTTGCCCTACGGGTAAATTCGCATTGATATATACAATATCATTCATCACATGGTGACGAGAATTTCTCTCACCATCTAAAATCATTGGTAAGCCTTCAAACCACTCAGGATCGACAACGCGGTTTTGTACCAAATAAGGTTGAATGAGTGAAAGGTCAATCGCAGGGATCGGGCCACCTTTTGAACTAATACGCCCTTCTGGACCTTTTTTGATATGCTGTTTATGTACCAAGCGAGGTTGACCATCGATAAAGACAAGAGTCAGTCGATCACCTGGATAAATAAGATGTGGGTTAGCAATCTGCGGGTTAGCGCCCCATAATTTAGGCCAGCGCCAAGGGTCCTCTAGGAAAAATGCCGAGATATCCCAAAGAGTGTCACCTTTCTTAACGATGTAAGAATCGGGGTGCCCAGATTTTAATGTTAATGTATCTGCATTAACAAACAGTGTACTAAGTAACAAAAACGCGAGTAAAAATATCCGTTTCATGGTTCATTCCATGTGTTTAGCTCTTTATTAGAGCTTTTGCTGTTATTGATGGTCAGTAAGGATTAAAATTAACCCATTAACTTAGCCAGTATAGCTAACTGGCTGAAATTTGACAGACTTGTTAAGAGTTTATATATGCCATTATTAAAAGTTTTACGTTTTCCAGATGAAAGATTACGCACTGTAGCCAAGCCTGTCACCGATTTTGGTGACGCTCTACAGACTCAAATAGATAACATGCTTGAAACAATGTACGAAGAAAAAGGCATTGGTTTAGCAGCAACCCAAGTTGATTTCCACCAGCAATTAATTGTGATGGATTTACAAGACGATGTTGAACGCCCAACCATTTTCATTAATCCTGAAATCGTAGCGAAAAGCGGCGACTTTACTAATGAAGAAGGCTGTTTATCGGTACCTGGTGTTTACGCCAAAGTTGACCGTGCTGAATTTGTAACATTAAAAGCATTAGATCGTCACGGTGAAGAGTTCACTGTTGAAGCTGATGACCTGTTCGCTATTTGTCTGCAACATGAAATGGATCACTTACAAGGCAAACTATTTGTAGATTACTTGTCTAAAATGAAACGTGATCGCATTAAGAAAAAGCTTGAAAAAGAAGCGCGTTTAGCAGCTAAAGAAGCATAGGACTCCATTTGAAACCGTTAAATATTATCTTTGCTGGTACGCCAGACTTTGCCGCATTGCATCTGCAAGCACTCATTAATTCTGAGCATAATGTCATTGCAGTCTATTCTCAGCCGGACAGACCTGCTGGGCGAGGGAAAAAGTTACAAGCAAGTCCTGTAAAACAGCTTGCCGTAGCTAACAACATTCCTGTTTTTCAACCAGCATCATTACGTAAAGAAGACGCTCAAGCAGAATTAGCGTCGCTTAACGCCGATATCATGGTCGTGGTTGCTTATGGTTTGATCTTACCCAAGATAGTATTAGATACGCCTAAACTAGGTTGTATTAACGTTCATGGCTCCATCCTACCTCGTTGGCGTGGTGCAGCACCTATTCAACGAGCTTTGTGGGCAGGTGACACTGAAACAGGTGTCACGATTATGCAGATGGACATCGGCTTAGATACGGGTGACATGTTATTAAAAACTTCGCTACCAATCGAAGATACTGACACTTCAGCCACTTTATACAGCAAACTTGCAGAGCAAGGTCCTCAAGCCTTAGTTCAAGCTTTAGTCGGTATCAGTGATGGTTCGATTACCGCTGAGAAACAAGATGAAGCATTAGCTAATTACGCAGAAAAGCTATCAAAAGAAGAAGCGCAGATTGATTGGCGTAAACCCGCCAAACAATTATGGCAAGAAATTCGTGCTTTTAACCCTTGGCCAGCAAGCCACTTCACTCATCAAGGCAATACGATAAAAGTTTGGCAGGCTCAATATACACTTGATAACGTTGCTGCAGAACCTGGCACCATTATCGACAGCACTAAACAAGGTATTACCGTTGCTACAGGTGAAGGAAGTCTGCAACTACAAGTCATGCAACTACCTGGGAAAAAACAAATGCCTGTCGCGGACATTTTAAATTCTCGTGCTGATTGGTTTAGCCAAGGCACTTGCTTTATTTGTCCTGAAGATAAAACAGAGGCAGCACAATAATGAATGTGAGAGCGCTAGCGGCAAAAGCCATTTTTAACGTACTAGAAAAAGGCATTTCATTATCGGTTGCCCTACCAGAGCAACAGCAGCATTTACAAAATGGCAAAGATAAAGCCTTATTGGCAGAACTTTGTTATGGCGTAATGCGCCAACTTCCTCAGCTAGATAAATGTGTTAGTGACTGCTTAAGTAAACCCTTTAAGGGAAAACAGCGTGTATTGCACCAGCTGTTATTGGTTGGTTGTTACCAGCTTTACTTTACTCGTATTCCTGCTCATGCAGCCATTTCAGAAACCGCTGAAGCCTGTCGTCAAATGAAGTTTGATGGTCTGGTTAAAGTCATTAATGGCGTGTTACGTAATATTCAGCGTAAAGAGGCACCCTTAAATACAGATAACGACACATTAAAGTACAACACGCCAGCATGGTTTATTAAGCGCCTTAAAAGTGCCTACCCAGATAATTGGGCGGATATTATTGAGCAAAGCCACCAGCGCCCACCTATGTGGCTTCGCAATAACCAATTATCTCAAACTCGTGAAGAATATTTAGCACGATTAGCAGAGCAAGATATTGAAGCAACAGCTGGTGATAGTGATGACGCCATTTTGCTAGCAAGTCCAAAAGATGTCATGCAACTACCGAACTTTGCTGATGGCGCTGCATCGGTGCAAGACGGCGCAGCACAGTGGGCAGCAACCTTACTCGCACCAAAAGCCAATGAACTCATTCTTGATGCTTGTGCAGCCCCTGGCGGTAAAACCTGTCATACCCTAGAGTGCGAACCAAGTATTTCTATGGTTGCCGTCGACTTTGACGCAAAACGTCTCGAGCGAGTGCAACAAAATCTAGACAGACTGCAATTAAAAGCGCAAGTTATTCATGGTGATGCTGCAAATATTGACAGTTGGTGGTCAGGTGAGAAGTTTGATCGTATTTTATTAGATGCCCCTTGCTCAGCAACAGGGGTTATCCGTCGTCATCCTGATATTAAGTGGCTACGTAAAAATGCAGATATTGAAGAATTAGCACTATTACAGCAACAGATTATTGATCATTGTTGGAAGTGGCTAAAACCTGGCGGCACCATGCTATATGCCACCTGCTCTATCTTGCCTCAAGAAAATCGTCAGCAAATAGAACAGTTTTTACAACGTACACCAGATGCAACGCTTGATCCGATTGCACAACAGCCATCTGCAGATGATATCGGCTGGCAGATTTTACCAGGACAAAACAATATGGACGGTTTTTATTACGCCCGTTTGATTAAAGCGATTTAAGCGTGTTATAGCAGGGATACCAGCACAGTAATGAAGATTATTATTTTAGGCGCAGGACAAGTCGGCGGTACCCTAGCCGAGAACCTTGTCGGTGAGAATAACGATATTACCCTTGTTGATAATGACCGTACTCGAGTTAAATATTTACAAGATAAGTTCGACTTACAAACGGTTATTGGCCACGGTGCTCACCCGAGCACCTTGAAAAAGGCCGGCGCAGAAGATGCTGATATGCTCATTGCTGTGACCAATAGTGATGAATGCAATATGGCAGCTTGTCATATTGCCTACAGCTTATTTGGTACCCCTACTAAAATCGCTCGTATCCGCTCAGAAGCCTATTTAGACCTTCAAGAAAAGCTCTTCATTAATACCGAAGTTAAAGGCAGTGATACCAAAACACGTGGTGGATTTGTCATTGATGAACTGATTGCACCAGAGCAACTCGTCACAGCTTATATTGAACGTTTGGTGCAGTACCCTGGAGCGCTACAAGTCCTTGAGTTTGCGAAAGGTAAGCTTAGCTTAGTTGCCGTAAAAGCCTATTACGGCGGTCCGTTAGTGGGGAATGCCCTTGCAGCTTTACGCGAACACATGCCGAATATTGATACCCGAGTTGCGGCTATTTTCCGCAAAGGCAAAGCGATCATGCCACGAGGTACCACGATTATCGAAGCCGATGACGAAGTGTTTTTTGTCGCCGACACTCGACATGTCCGTGCCGTGATGAGCGAAATGCAAAAGCTGGATAACTCTTACCGCAATATCATGATTGCTGGTGGCGGTAATATTGGTTTAGGCCTAGCTAAACGTTTACAAAAAAATCATTCGGTAAAACTGATTGAACACAGTCTAGAGCGAGCAGAAAGCTTATCCGAGAAACTTGAAAACTGCACAGTATTCAATGGTGATGCCTCTGATCAAGAGCTACTCCTTGAAGAACATATTGATCAAACCGATGTGTTTATTGCCGTCACCAATGATGATGAAGCCAATATCATGTCGGCACTATTAGCAAAACGAATGGGCGCCAAAAAAGTCATGGTGCTTATTCAGCGTGAAGCCTATGTTGATATCGTTCAAGAAGCGAATATCGATATTGCCATCTCGCCACAACAAACCACCATTTCAGCCTTACTAACCCATATTCGTCAAGGCGACATTTGTAATGTGTATTCATTACGCCGTGGTGCTGCAGAAGCAATTGAAGCAATTGCTCATGGTAACTCATCAACCTCTAAAGTTGTCGGCAAGCAAATCAGCGATATCAAACTGCCACCCGGAACGACCATTGGCGCGATTGTGCGTAATGATGAAGTGATCATGGGCCACGATAAAACCATCATTGAAGAAGGAGATCATGTGATTTTATTCTTAGTGAATAAAAAATTCATTGGCGATGTAGAAAAGCTATTCCAACCGAGTGCGTTTTTCTTTTAACAGCCCATGCTGAATATTAAGCCGCTACTCTTTGTTGTTGGCATATTCCTGTCGATTCTCACCGGCTTTATGCTGGTGCCAATGGCTTTTGCATTGTTTTATCATGAAGAAACCATCGGCGACTTTATGATGTCCGGGTTATTTACTGGCCTAATCGCCATTTTGTGTATTCAAAGTGGCCACAGTAAAAAAATCAACCTCAACATTCGTGATATGTTCTTTTTAACCACAGTCACATGGTTAATTGTCAGTTTGTTTGCCGCCTTACCTTTTACCCTTTATCACGGCATAAACTATACCGATGCCTTTTTTGAAACCATGTCAGGTATCACCACTACTGGCTCAACCGTATTATCCGGTCTTGATGACATGGACCACAGCATTTTAATTTGGCGTTCGCTCTTGCAGTGGCTTGGGGGGATAGGCTTTATTGTTATGGCGGTGGCCATTTTGCCGTTTTTAAATGTCGGTGGTATGCGATTATTTCGCACTGAATCATCAGACTGGGGCGATAAAGCGACACCCCGTACTCAACACATGGCAAAACACCTATTCAAGGTTTATCTTGTGCTCACCGTTATATGTGCAATGGCATATCACACATCAGGAATGCACTGGTTTGAAGCCATTAACCATGCCATGACAACGCTTTCTACTGGCGGCTATTCCACATCAGATAGTTCGATGTCTTCATTTTCAGCTTCCGCGCACTGGATTGCGGTGGTCTTTATGGCGGCTGGGGGGTTGCCTTTACTAATGTTTGTTCAATCCCTACAGCAACGGTCGATGAAAATTTGGGATGATGAACAAGTAAAAGGGTTCCTTAAATTTATTAGCTTTGTTTCTGTTAGCTTAGGTACTTGGCTTTGGTTTAGCGCCGATATGCCTTATTTAGATGCATTAAGATTAGCCAGCTTTAATGTGGTTTCAGTGGTCACCACAACGGGTTATGGGTTAACTGATTACCAAGCTTGGGGCGCCGTTGCCAGTTTAACTTTTTTGTTTTTAATGTTTGTCGGTAGTTGCTCAGGCTCCACCTCGGGCGGAATAAAAATATTTCGCTTTCAAATCTCTCTTAAAGTAATGTATCAACAGCTTACACAGCAGTTTCATCCTCAAGCAGTCATTAAAAAACGCTATAACAAACGCACCATAGATAACGATATTATTCGCTCTATTATGGCATTTATAATGTTGTTTTTTCTGGTAATACTCTTATTAGCGATTACATTAGTGCTTTCAGGGTTAGATGCCGTAACCAGTATTACAGGCGCAATCACAGCAGTCACTAATGTCGGCCCAGGCCTTGGCCCTGTTATTGGGCCTGCGGGTAACTTTTCAAGCCTACCAGATATCGCTAAGTGGGCATTAGCATTTGGCATGCTTTTAGGCCGTTTAGAAATTATCACGGTAGCAGTGTTATTCGCCCCTAAGTTTTGGCGCTACTGATTAGTGTAAAGCCAATAAAAAACTTAATCTTTATTGAGGCTTTAAAGTCACGGTTGCCGTGTTATTCGCTCCTGAGTTTGGCGCGACTGATTAATATAGAAGCCAATAAAAACAACTTAGTCTCCATTAAGACTTTAAGTCACGGTTGCCGTGTTATTCGCTCCTGAGTTTGGCGCTACTGATTAGTGTTAAGCCAATAAAAAGAACTTAATCTTTATTGAGGCTTTAAAGTCACAGTTGCCGTGTTATTCGCTCCTGATTTTTGGCGCTTCTCATTAGTATAAAGCCAATAAAAAAGCCTTAATTTTCATTAAGGCTTTAGAGTTTCATGACTCAATGTTAACTGACCGCCTCGCTAGCAATCAAACTGACAATATGGTCACCATAGACTTTGACATCATCCCAATCTGTATAATCAATCACACTTGTCGGATCTGTTGGTCCATCGGTCATCTTCATGATTAGGCGAATCGCCAAACTGTCGTACCAAGTCCATGAAGGGTAATTGACTTTGCCAGGGATGATTTTCACATCTTGTGGTTTCCAAGGTGAAAGTTCCATGAACTTTTGTAGGTATTTGTTGTTTTCAGGAATGCGTTTTTCAGGCTTACGCGCCACTACGTTTACACAGAAAAAACTGTTCGGCTTGCTACTTAGCTCAGTTTGATAACGACTAACAAATTCAAATACCGACTTATGATATGAACCATAAAGCACACAAGCACCAAGTGCGATTGCATCATAGCTATTCCAATCAATATCAGCATGATTATTATCAAGAATATTAACGACATCGCACTGATGACCACTCAGAACAATTTGCTCAGCTATCGCGCGACTGATTTGGGCTGTATGCCCGCCTCTTGAGTAATAAATCACTAATGTTTTTGCCATTTGCACACCGATTGTTGCTCTATTGGAATATTATTGTGGCAAAAAAAGGCGATTCAATCGTGCTCTTTGATCACAAATTAGAAACGTCTCATATAATTGAATGATAAAATTGAGATCTCGGTTAGCCAGCAGTATGATGCTAATGGTGTATCCATTTTACAAAAACATATGTGAGTAGCAGGTAGATAAATGTCTGAAAATATTGATGTAGATTCAATGCTAGGCAATGCCGAGATGGCAGCTAAATGGCTTAAAGCAATTGCCAATCCATATCGTTTAATGATTTTGTGTTTGTTGCTGGATAAAGAGTTAAGCGTGACAGAGCTTAATGAAACCGTGCCACTAAGCCAATCAGCCTTATCACAGCATTTAGCCGTCATTCGGGCTCAAGACTTAGTCAACACACGCAAAAGCTCTCAAAATGTCTATTACACTCTAAAAAACGCTGAAGTTACTGAGGTGATTTCCATTTTACACCGCTTGTATTGCGCCAAATAACACAACTCACAATGCAGGCTATTTCGGCACGCTTACTTGAGTGCTAAAAAGCCTTTTGCGAACTCATCGACCTTATTCCAATCCGTAAATTCATAGGTGCCAGAGGTATCTGTGGGGCCTTTGGTCATCCACATGATGAACCGAATCATAACTCTATCGATAGTGCGGTATTTAGGGTAATCGATTTTCCCAGCAAATACCTCTAACAACTTAGGCTGCCATTTGGTAAGCGTTAGGAATTTTTGCATATAAGGATTGGTGTCAGGAGTATTTTTTTCAGGTTTACGCGCCACAAAATTGACCGTGAAAAAGCCACTTTTAGCTTGCTCAAGTTCGGTTTGATACTGAGTAATAAATTCAAATAACTGCGGGCGATGCTTACCATAGCGAATACTCGCCCCAATTAATATCTTGTCAAAATCAGCGAGTCTGCCAGCCTGAGAAAGCGCATTGGCTTGAGCTAATGATACAAGTTCAACCTGTTCCCCAGCATTAACGACAACAGCCTTGATCGCTTCACAAATAGCACGAGTTTGACCGTCCACAGTGGAATAGATTATCAGATTGTTCGACATGTTTTTCCCTGTCATTGGTGCGGTAAACCTAGTTCTTCCAGAATGTAGGCGTAAATAAGACTAGTAAAGTAAACACTTCCAGCCGCCCAAATAGCATTGCTAAAACCAATACCCATTTAGCGCCATCGGTAACACTCGCATAGTTACTCGCCACATCCCCCAAACCAGGTCCCAAATTATTGATACTCGCTGCCGTTGCACTAAATGCAGTAATGGCGTCCATATCCATTGCCATCAACAACACCATACAAATAACAAACACCAACGCATAAGCAGAGAAGAATCCCCACACCGCATCGACTACCCTATCAGGTAATGCTGACTTTCCTATTCGAATTGAATACATTGCCTTTGGGTGGATTAAGCGCTTCATTTCACGAGATCCCTGAAGCAACAATAAAACAAAACGAATGACTTTCATCCCGCCACCAGTAGAACCGGCACATCCGCCAATAAAGCTTGAGAAGATTAATAAGATAGGCAGAAATAAAGGCCAGGAATGAAAGCTCTCAGTGCCAAACCCTGCTGTGGTCGAGATAGACACCACTTGGAAGAAGGCATAATCTAAGGTTTGTTCTGGCGTGTCATAAATGCCAGAGCTATATAAGGTAGCAAAACAAATTGCTGTTAGTGTCAGCTGAATACCAATTAACGCTTTAAACTCAGCATCTCGAAAATAAACTTTAAAATTAATCCCTCGCCAGCTAAAAGCGGCAAAGTGCAAACTAAAGTTCACTGCAGCAATCAATAAGAAAACAGCACAAATTACGTTAATTAATGGGCTATCAAAGTAGCCAATACTGGCATCGTGAGTTGAGAACCCGCCAATCGCAATGGTCGAAAATGAATGACAAATGGCATCAAACGCCCCCATACCAGCAAAATAAAATGCTGTTGCACAAGCAACGGTAAGCAGCAGGTAGATGTACCATAATGCTTTAGCTGTTTCTGCAATTCTGGGTTTCATTTTACTGTCTTTTACAGGGCCTGGAATTTCAGCTTTATACAGCTGCATCCCACCAATTCCGAGTAAGGGCAAAATCGCGACAGCCAGTACAATGATACCCATGCCGCCCATCCATTGTAGTAGGTGCCGGTAGAATAAAATGGCTTTAGGCAAGTCATCAAGTCCCACAATCACGGTGGCACCTGTTGTTGTTAGTGCAGAAAAAGACTCAAAGAAGCTATCAGTCCAACTAAGATTAGGTTCGGTTGAAAATATAAAGGGCAGCGCCCCAATTGACCCCAGTACCGTCCAAAACATCACAACAATCAAAAAGCCTTCACGAGTACGCAAATCCCCTTTTTGTCTGCGGTTGGGGTACCACAATAAAAACCCGAGAAATAAACTCACGCAAAATGCCTGAATAAAAGCAGTACCGCCACCATCTTTATAAAGAATGGCAACCAATGCTGGCGGCAACATAGTGATAGAAAATAATCCCATCAATAGGCCGGTTATTCTAATAATTGTTTTATATTGCATGGATTACTTTTGCACTAGTTTGCATAGTATTGGTTCTTAATTGCACTTATTATTCTGCTGGTAACGTTATATTCTGGCATACTTTTTAGCCCCATCAAACGTTAAACTTTGCTTTAAGCTGACCTTGGGTTTGTGTCGCTAATTCGCGATTAAACTCTTGATGAAAAACTTTGGCGATTTCAAACTCAATTTCAATCTCTGCCAAAAATGATTTATTGATGATCACCCCATCAAATTGATTTATCAGGTATTCAATATTATTGAGTTGCGAGTAACTGCAGATTAATGATGACCGGTAACGAATGTATTTGGTTTCGGTAGTTAGCTGGGTTAACCCCGATTTAATGCCGGAAGAATAAGCTCTAACCAATCCACCAACACCTAGCTTGGTTCCACCAAAATACCGAATAACAACCGCGCCTATTTCACCAATATCTGAACCTTGAAGCGTTGCTAACATAGGTCTACCAGCACTGCCTGCAGGTTCACCGTCATCACTACTGCCAATAGCAATGCTGTTAGAAGGATCAGCTGCCACATACGCATAACAATAATGGTTAGCACCAGGGTATTGCGCCCTGAGGTTAGTGAGTGCACACTTAAGCGCTATTTCACTACTGCAATGAAATAGTACAGTAATGAAACGGCTATGCTTTATATCTTCTTCAATCGTTAATGTTTGATTGGGAATTAAGTATTGTTCAGTCAACCAGTCCAAGCTCTCGAGTCATATTTTCATTACGGTCTTGGTGAACAATAACATTATCTTCAATTCGAATACCGCCGAATGGTCGCAATTCATCAATCGTATTCCAATTTACATGAGTATGGCGTTGATCGTTTTTTAGCTCCGCCAATAATGAATCAATAATGTAGATCCCCGGTTCAATGGTGAATACTTGGTTCGCTGCAATCTCACGAGTACAACGCAAAAATGGATGGCCTTCGGGAGTAGGAATATGAGTGCCACGCTCATCATGGGAAAAGCCGCCCATATCATGAACTTGAAGCCCTAACATATGCCCCAATCCATGAGGGAAAAACACATTGGTTATGCCTTGTTCCACAAGACCTTGAGCGTCACCCGATGCAATATCAAATTGCAGCATTAATTCAGCTAATTTGGCATGCGTGGTTAAATGAAGGTCGGTGTACTTAACCCCCGGCTTCATCATATCGACAATGGCTAACTGCATCTTATTCATTTCTACTATCAATTCGTAAAAGCGGTTTTTCTCAAATGAATAAGTACGCGTAATATCTGACGCATAACCATTATAGTTAGCACCCGCATCAATTAAAAAAGACAACCTAGGCGATGGAATTTGATGCTCAAGCGCAGTGTAATGCAAAATCGCAGCATTTTGGTTTAGCGCGACAATATTGCTATAAGGCACTTCATTTTCAGTTTGGCCAATCGCAGACAAATATTGCTGCTGGATTTCAAACTCACTACCGCCATTATAAAAAGCATTTTTTGCCGCTAAATGCCCTTTTACTGCAATCTGGTTAGCACGGCGTAAACACTCCAATTCATACTGGGTTTTATCGGCACGGTGGTAATGCAGATAATTAAGTACAGAATCAGGATTACGACGACTCATCCCCAACACTTCAGCTACATCAAGATGCTCGCCTAAATAGGCCCAGTCAGCAATATTGTTTGGCAATAACTCAGCAACCCTATCGGCTTTGGTTAATAATTTAATATCAAAATGCTCTGCCCAAAAATCAGTCGGCTCGTCACTTACTTTGTGCCAAAAATCCACGGGGCGATAAAAAATCAGCGTTGGTTTATCTATGCCATTGGCCACAACCCAACAGTTAGGATTATCTAAAATGGGCACCCAAGCCTTAAATTGTGGGTTCACTTTAAACGGGTAGCTTAAGTCATCTAAAAACTGACGATGAGCTTGGCCAGAATGTATCACTAACCCCGCGAGGTTTTCGCGACTAACAATCTCGGCAACCCGACGATTTAATTCTGCAATGTGAGCATGATAAAAATTAGCTAGCTGATCCATTTTGGCTATCCCTGTGATGTTATTTTTCTTGTTTGACAACTTGTGAAGTGTATCACAAAGGACAAAATGGCCTCTAGCAGATAAATATTTAAACGGACGTTTAAATTGGGTGTTGTAATTTATTTCATTTCGTCGCACACTGTTTGGCAACTGGTCAAATGATGGCCGTCGCTGCTGTGAAACAAAGCTAGATAACAACACAGTAATTGTGATGTGGAAGTCGCTTTTAGCAAAAAGGAAGCAAGCAATGATCTACCAAAGTCCTACAATTCAAGTAGAGTTATTAGAGGATAACATTGCCAAGTTGTGCTTTAACGCACCAGGCTCGGTAAACAAATTCGATAAAGAAACTCTTTCTTCATTAGATGCAGCTCTTGAGAGCATTAAACAAGATGCTAGCATCCAAGGTTTATTACTCACATCAGGTAAAAGTACCTTTATTGTCGGTGCAGATATCACTGAGTTTTTAGGGTTATTCAAACTGGATGACGCCACATTACTTAGCTGGGTTGAACAAGCCAGTGCCGTGTTTGATAAACTAGAAGATCTACCGTTCCCAACAGCATCTGCAGTTAACGGGTTTGCACTTGGTGGTGGTTGTGAAGCCATACTTGCTACTGATTTGCGTATTGCTGACACCAATGCTCGTATTGGTTTACCAGAAACCAAACTTGGGTTAATTCCTGGCTTTGGTGGCACTGTGCGCTTACCACGTGTAATCGGTGCAGATAACGCTCTTGAGTGGATCACCACAGGTAAAGATCAACGCCCAGACGCAGCTTTGAAAGTTGGCGCCGTTGACGCCGTTGTAGCACCCGAGAATTTAGAGGCAGCAGCGCTTCAAATGCTAAAAGACGCTATTGCCGAAAAGTTAGATTGGCAGTCTCGTCGTAACCGCAAACTAAAACCACTGACCTTACCAAAAGTTGAAGCGATGATGTCATTCGCAACAGCAAAAGGCATGGTATTTAAAGTGGCAGGTAAACACTATCCTGCACCTATGATGGCTGTTAGTGTCATAGAGCAAGCTGCAACACTTTATCGCGCAGAAGCATTGAAGGTTGAAAACCAAGCCTTTATCAAGCTAGCGAAAACTGAAGTAGCCACTGCGTTAATTGGTATATTCTTAAATGACCAGTTAGTTAAAGGCAAAGCAAAGAAAGCAGGCAAACTGGCTAAAAACGTCGACAGTGCCGCTGTACTTGGCGCTGGTATTATGGGCGGTGGTATTGCTTACCAAAGTGCCAGTAAAGGTACGCCTATCGTCATGAAAGATATTGCCCAACCTGCACTTGATTTAGGACTCGGCGAAGCCGCTAAATTGTTAACTGCTCAGGTTAAACGTGGCCGCTCTACTCCAGCTAAAATGGCTGCAGTATTAAACAACATCACTCCAGCTTTAGATTACGCACCAATTAAAGATGCTGACGTCGTTGTTGAAGCTGTTGTTGAACATCCAAAAGTAAAAGCGTCAGTATTAGCAGAAGTAGAAGGACACGTAGCAGACGATGCCATCATCGCCTCAAACACTTCTACAATTTCAATAAACTTACTGGCTAAAAGCATGAAGAAACCTGAACGTTTCTGTGGCATGCACTTCTTCAACCCTGTGCACAAAATGCCATTGGTTGAAGTTATTCGTGGTGAAAACAGCTCTGAAGAAACCATTGCTTCTGTCGTCGCTTACGCCAGCAAAATGGGTAAAACCCCGATTGTCGTTAATGACTGCCCAGGTTTCTTCGTTAACCGTGTGTTATTCCCTTACTTTGCAGGGTTCAGTGGCTTACTCGCTGACGGTGCTGACTTTGCCAAAGTAGATAAAGTCATGGAGAAACAGTTTGGCTGGCCAATGGGCCCTGCTTACTTGCTTGACGTTGTCGGTTTAGATACAGGACATCATGCACAAGCAGTCATGGCTGAAGGCTTCCCAGATCGCATGGGTAAGAATGGTAAAGATGCTATCGATATCATGTTTGAAAGCCAACGTTTTGGCCAGAAGAACACTAAAGGTTTCTACTCTTACTCTGTTGACCGTCGCGGAAAACCGAAAAAAGATTTAGATCCAACAAGCTACGAGTTGCTTGGTAAAGAATTTGGTGAACTAAAAGACTTTGAAACTGATGAGATTATCGCACGCTGTATGATCCCAATGGTTATCGAAACGGTTCGCTGTTTAGAAGAAGGCATTATTGCTTCTCCAGCTGAAGGCGATATGGGCTTAGTTTACGGTATTGGTTTCCCACCATTCAGAGGTGGTGTATTCCGTTACTTAGACACAATGGGTGTTGCTAATTTTGTTGCTATGGCAGATAAATTTGCGCACTTAGGTGGCCTATATCAAGTGACTGATGCAATGCGTGAGCTTGCAGCCAATAACGGCACTTACTACCCAGCAGCCTAATAAGCAGTAAAGGAATATCATCATGAAAAACGCTGTAATCGTCGACTGCATTCGTACTCCAATGGGCCGTTCAAAGGCTGGAGTATTCAGGAATGTACGTGCAGAAACCCTTTCTGCAGAACTAATGAAATCACTATTAAGCCGCAACAGCCAGCTTGACCCGAACGAGATCGAAGATGTCATTTGGGGTTGTGTGCAACAAACATTGGAGCAAGGCTTCAATATTGCACGTAATGCTGCCTTATTAGCTGGCATACCTAAAACAGCAGGAGCTGTAACGGTGAATCGTTTATGTGGTTCATCAATGGATGCGCTACATCAAGCTGCACGTGCCATCATGACGGGCCAAGGCGATACCTTTATCGTAGGTGGTGTTGAGCATATGGGTCACGTACCAATGAACCACGGTGTTGACTTCCATCCTGGCCTTGCGAGCAATGTAGCTAAAGCCTCAGGCATGATGGGCTTAACAGCTGAAATGCTTGGCAAAATGCATGGAATTACTCGTGAGCAACAAGATGCATTTGCTGTGCGTTCACATCAACGTGCACACGCAGCAACGGTTGAAGGTCGATTTGACAATGAAATTGTGCCAATTGAAGGTCATGATGCTAATGGCGCTTTGATTAAAGTAAGCCACGATGAAGTCATCCGTCCAGAAACTTCACTTGAGTCCTTATCAGGTTTACGCCCAGCTTTTGATCCAGCTAACGGAACAGTAACAGCGGGTACTTCTTCAGCCTTATCTGATGGCGCTTCTGCAATGTTAGTTATGGAAGAAGAAAAAGCTAAAGCGTTAGGTTTGCCTATTCGTGCTCGTATCCGTTCAATGGCTGTTGCAGGTTGTGATGCAGCAATCATGGGTTACGGTCCTGTTCCTGCAACTAAAAAAGCGCTTAAGCGTGCAGGTTTGACTGTAGATGATATGGATGTAATTGAGCTAAATGAAGCATTCGCTGCTCAGTCTCTTCCATGTGTTAAAGACTTAGGTCTAACCGATGTGGTTGACGAGAAAGTTAACTTAAACGGCGGCGCAATTGCATTAGGTCACCCATTAGGTTGTTCAGGTACTCGTATCTCAACGACTTTGATTAACTTGATGGAAGCTAAAGATGCGAAATATGGTCTTGCAACTATGTGTATTGGTTTAGGCCAAGGCATCGCAACAATTTTTGAGCGCGTTGAAAGCTAACCTCTGCTGATATAATAATTGTGTAAAAAGCCGTACTTTGAACAGAAGTACGGCTTTTTTTATTGCCAGCACGACACGTGTTCCACGTGGAACAATGGGTACTAGTTCACGATTTACTAATAAAGCTAAGGTTAAGCCCTTGCAACAGTAACTCAGCAGAGTAAAATTAGCGCAATTATTGTTAGTCTGTCGTATATAAGAGTGGGTATGAGCGAAATATTTTCAACAGCGCAGCATCATTTAGATGCGTTAGGTTTACGTTGTCCTGAGCCTGTCATGATGATCCGTAAGACAGTCCGTAAAATGGCTGAAGGTGAAACATTACTTATTACCGCTGACGACCCAGCAACAACCAGAGATATTCCAAGTTTTTGTGAGTTTATGGATCACACTCTTATTGCAAGTGACACAAATCAGACACCTTATAAATATATGATCAGAAAAGGACTTTAATCATGTCTACACTACAAGCTATCGCATACAAAACAGTAAAAAAAGGCCCAATGAAGCCCGTTTTTTGCGCAAATGTGAGTTTGCTTCGTGGTGTAGAGAATGATGTCTTTGGTCGGCCAAGCAAGCGCCAAGTAACTGTAATGTCGATAGAGCAATGGAAAACGGCATGCCAAGAAATCAACGTTAATTTAGACTGGCTTACCCGTCGAGCTAATCTATTAATTGATGGTCATGAATTTAGTGCTGCCGATGTAGGTAAAACCATTTCGATTGGTGAGCACGTTTCTCTAGTTATAACTGGTGAAACCGATCCATGCGCTAAAATGGAAATAGCTCAGCCCGGTTTAGAACAAGCCTTGTCACCACACTGGCGCGGCGGAGTAACTTGCAAGGTCGTTACGGAAGGATTAATTCAAACAGAAGATCCTGTGGTCATTGCTTAACGGGTTCAGCTGTAATGTATTTTTGATAATTGGTACATGATCACCGCACTTAACCTGCGGTTTTCGATTTTATAAAAAACCAAAATCATATTAACCAGTTTAGTAAGCTTACTTATACTTATTCCCCTCCATTTATTCTTTATACATAATGAGTTAACTAACCGTATTCAAACATGTTTACGCAAATTCGTTTTGTTACTCTTTAAACATTTTTTTACCGTTATCACCATTAATACCCCCGACTTTCTGCAAACTTATTTCAATCAAATACTCAGCTTTTTCTGTCATCAATTGAAACAGAATAAATGTTTAGTTCTTGCTTAATTTATGCGATAAATATCATCAGTTTTATAACTCGCAAACAACACTTGATTGATAAAAGTGTAACTCCGATCAATAACGATAATCATAATAATGGATTGTGCATGTTTACCTCAAAAATAAAACCATTGTATACCGCTATTGCAATTAGTCTGGCCAGTGCATCACTTGCAGTTAATGCATCAGAAGATACAGCTAAATGGCAAGTTAATGCGCCAGAAAATGCCCCGCTTGAAAAAGTAAAAATTGATGTTACTGAAGGTACTTGGATGAACGTCAGTGTGTCTCCTGACGGAAAAACCATCGTGTTCGATTTACTTGGCGATATTTATCAAATGCCAATTTCTGGTGGAGAAGCCAAGAAAATAGTTTCAGGTATCGCTTGGCAAATGCAGCCAGTGTATAGCCCTGATGGTAAATCAATTGCCTTTACATCTGATGAAGATGGTGGTGACAACATTTGGGTAATGGATGCAGACGGTAGTAATCCACGCCCTGTTACGTCAGAAACCTTTCGTTTATTAAACAGCCCAGCATGGAGCCCTGACTCGCAATATTTAGTTGCTCGAAAGCACTTTACCGCTAGTCGTAGTTTGGGGGCCGGTGAAGTATGGATGTACCACGTTGCCGGTGGTGAAGGTGTTAAGTTAACTGAACGCCCTAATGATCAAAAAGACTTAGGCGAGCCAGCATACTCTCCTGATGGTCGCTATATCTATTTCAGTCAAGATGCTACCCCAGGCAAAACATTCCACTACTCAAAAGATTCGGTAAAGGGCATTTATAAAATTAAGCGCTACGATACTCAAACCGGTGATATTGAAGTATTAATTGAAGGCACTGGTGGCGCAATTAGACCGACTCCAAGCCCAGATGGTACCAAACTGGCTTACATTAAGCGTGACGGTTTTCAATCTACATTATATTTATTAGATTTAAAGTCAGGTGAGCACACTAAGTTATACGACAATCTCGATCGTGATATGCAAGAAACTTGGGCAATTCATGGTGTTTACCCAACAATGTCATGGACTCAAGATAATGAAGAAATCGTATTCTGGGCTAAAGGTAAAATCAATAAACTGAGCATTGATGATAAGGAAGTAAAGAATATTCCTTTTACGGTCAAAACTGAATTAGATGTTCAGCCTTCAGTTCGTTTTACACAAAACTTAGACCAAGACAATTTCGACGTAAAAATGTTACGAATGGCACAAGTTTCTCCTAATGGTGAGAAAGTGGTGTTCGAAGCTTTAGGGAAATTGTGGATCCGTGATATTGAAGACGGTAAACAAAAACGCTTAACTCGCCTAGACGACGATATTAATGAGTTATTCCCGCAGTGGTCAAGAGATGGCAAAAATATCGTGTTTACCACTTGGAATGATCAAGACCAAGGAACGGTGAGCATTGTCAGCGCTAAAGGCGGAAGAAGTAAAACGCTGACAAAAGAGCCTGGTAAGTATGTTGAACCGACCTTTTCTCCAGATGGTAAAGTCGTTGTGTACCGCAAAGCTAAAGGTGGTTATGTCACGCCTCGTACTTGGTCTCAAGAGCCAGGCTTGTATAAAGTCGACTTAAAGAAAAAGAATAATGTTAAAATTACAGCTAATGGGTACCAACCACAATTTGGCAGCGATAATAATCGTGTATTCTTTATGGATCACGGTGAAACACCTGAATTCGCATCAATCAGCTTAGATGGTTTCGAAAAACGTACCCATTACACCAGTGAGCATGCAACAGAATTTAGAGTATCGCCTAACGGCGAACACTTAGCATTTGCAGAACGTTTTCGTGTATATGTCACCCCTTTTGCAAAACACGGTGAAACAGTACGTATTAGCCCTAAAGCGACTAACTTACCTGTCACACAACTTAGTACTCGGGCTGGTGAAAGTATCAGTTGGAACGCAGATAATAGTGAACTTTATTGGACTCTTGGCCCTGAACTTTATCAAGCAAAAGTCGATACCCAATACGCCAAAACTGATGATGAAAGCAAACCAACTGTAACCTCAATTGGTTTCACTCAAAAAGCAGATGTTCCACGTGGAACAGTCGCTTTTGTCGGTGGCAAAATTATCACTATGGAAAATGATGAAGTCATAGACAATGGCGTTGTTATCGTTAAAGACAACAAAATTGTGACTGTTGGTGATGCAAAGACAAATATTCCAAGTGGCGCTCAAGTGATCGATATTAAGGGCAAAACATTAATGCCTGGCTTATTTGATGCTCACGCTCACGGTTCTCAAGCTGATGATGAAATCATTCCACAACAAAACTGGCAACTTTACTCAGGTCTTTCGCTAGGTGTCACCGCAATACATGACCCATCGAATGACACAACAGAAATATTTGCTGCATCTGAACAACAAAAAGCAGGCAATATTGTAGGGCCACGAATTTTCTCTACAGGTACTATTTTATATGGTGCAAATGCACCAGGTTATACCTCGCACGTAGACTCGTTAGATGATGCGAAATTTCATTTAGAGCGTCTGAAAAAAGTTGGCGCTTTCAGTGTTAAAAGCTATAACCAACCTCGTCGTAATCAACGTCAGCAAGTAATCCAAGCTGCACGTGAATTAGAAATGATGGTGGTGCCTGAAGGTGGTAGTTTATTACAGCATAACTTATCGATGATTGCTGATGGTCACACAACGATTGAACATTCATTACCAACAGGTTCAATTTACAGTGACATCAAGCAATTCTGGGGGCAAACAGAAGTGGCTTATACCCCGACACTTGTTGTTGCTTACGGCGGAATATCAGGTGAACATTACTGGTATGACAAAACTGACGTATGGGCTCATCCCCGTCTAAGTATGTATGTACCTAGTGATATTTTGAATGCTCGATCTATGCGACGCACCAAGGCACCAGATGCGCATTACAATCATTTCAATGTTGCTCGCGTAGCAAATGAGCTAAATGATATTGGTATCCAGCCAAATATTGGAGCACACGGTCAACGCGAAGGTTTAGCTGCACATTGGGAAATGTGGATGTTCGCTCAAGGCGGTATGAGCAATATGGATGTACTTAAAACAGCAACCATCAACCCTGCCAAAACCTTTGGAATGGATCATCAACTTGGTTCGATTAAAGCCGGTAAATTGGCAGATATCATCGTTATTGATGGCGACCCTTTAACCGACATTAGAGTCACAGACAAAGTCACTTATACCATGGCGAATGGCAAGCTTTACAACTCAGAAACCATGAATCTGTTAAATGGTGATGAACAAGAACGTAAACCGTTTTTCTTTGAAGACACAAAGTAAGTACGTTATGTCATAAAAAAGGGATGTTCCACGTGGAACATCCCTTTTTAATTTCGGCAACAACAATAATTAGTTATTTTCCATAACGAAAACAATCTGTTGTATGGTCGCTGACCATTCCTACCGCTTGCATGAAAGCATAACAAATTGTTGGGCCAACAAAGTTAAAGCCTAATTTTTTTAATGCTTTTGACATAGCTTCTGATTCTGGCGTTTGCGCAGGCACGTCTGACATAGATCTAAAATGATTCACTTTAGGTTGTCCACCGACAAAGTCCCATAGGAATGTTGAAAAATCATTGCCAGATTCGACGAAAGCTAAATAGGCTTTAGCATTTCGAATAATTGAATTTACTTTTAAACGATTTCTAACAATCCCTGGATTTAACAGCAGTTGTTCTACTTTCTCGTCGTCAAAAGTAGCAATAATCTTAGGGTCAAAATTGGCAAATAATACTTGGTAATTATGCTGTTTTTTTAAAATAGTGATCCAAGATAACCCTGCCTGTTGACCATCAAGACATAGCTTTTCAAAAAGCTCAATAGGATCATAAACAGGCCTTCCCCAAACATTGTCGTGATAGTCAACATAAAGCGGATCATCACTCAACCAAGCACAACGTTTTAAATCCATTTATAAGGCCCTTTTAAATTTTTAATCTCTACGTTAAAAAATAACCTACATATGCCTTAATCTACAAGGTATAATCAAAACCATTTTCTATTTTTAGCCTCAACCAGTAGATAAGCGGACATGACGACGAAACACGACGTAAAGACATTCCAGGGCTTCATTATGACCCTGCAGGAATACTGGGCGCAGCAAGGTTGCGCAATCGTTCAACCATTGGACATGGAAGTGGGTGCCGGAACATTCCACCCAATGACATTTTTACGTTCATTAGGCCCAGAGCCAATGAGCAGTGCTTATGTGCAACCATGTCGCCGACCTACCGATGGCCGTTACGGTGAAAACCCTAACCGTCTGCAGCATTATTACCAATACCAAGTCGTGCTAAAGCCTTCTCCGAGTAATATCCAAGAATTATACCTTGGCTCTTTAGAAGCTCTAGGCGTTGATATGGGCGTTCATGACGTTCGTTTTGTTGAAGATAACTGGGAATCACCAACTCTTGGTGCTTGGGGCCTTGGTTGGGAAGTATGGCTAAACGGCATGGAAGTATCACAATTTACTTACTTCCAGCAAGTAGGCGGCCTAGAGTGTAAACCTGTCACGGGCGAAATTACTTACGGTTTAGAACGTCTAGCAATGTACATTCAAGAAGTAGACAGTGTTTACGATCTTGTTTGGACTGACGGCCCTATGGGCAAAGTCATGTACGGCGATATCTTCCACCAAAATGAAGTTGAACAATCTACATATAACTTCGAACATGCTGATGTTGAAGTCTTATTTAAGCAGTTTGAAGATTGTGAAGCGGCTTGCCAGAAATTATTAGCATTAGAAAAGCCACTACCGCTACCTGCTTATGAACAAGTGATGAAGGCCTCACACGCATTTAACTTACTTGATGCTCGCCACGCTATCTCAGTAACTGAACGCCAACGTTATATTTTGCGTGTTCGTACTATGGCTAAAGGTGTTGCAGAATCTTATTATCAAGCACGTGAAGCGCTTGGTTTCCCAATGTGTAAGTAGAGGTAGAATAATGAACGTTGAAAACTTACTCATTGAAGTGGGTACAGAAGAATTACCACCAAAGGCATTACGTAAATTAGCAGAGTCATTTCTCGCTAATTTCACCGAGGAACTAACCAAGGCAGAGTTAGCGTTTACCAATGCAACTTGGTATGCAGCCCCTCGCCGTTTGGCAATTAGTGTTGAACAACTTGCTGTTGCGCAAGCTGACAAAGTGGTTGAGAAACGCGGCCCTGCCGTCGCTCAAGCATTTGATGCTGAAGGAAACCCAACGAAAGCCGCTATGGGGTGGGCTCGTGGTAACGGCATTACTGTTGAACAAGCTGACCGTCTTAAAACAGACAAAGGCGAATGGTTATTACACCAAGCTAAAGTGGTTGGTGTTGAAACCAAGTCTTTAATTGCTGCAATGGCACAAAAGTCATTAGATAAATTACCTATCCCTAAGCCAATGCGTTGGGGTAGTAATACAACACAATTTATCCGCCCAGTTCATACTGTCACCATGCTGTTAGGTGATGAACTCGTTCCAGGTGAATTGTTAGGTATCGAATCAGCTCGCACTATTCGTGGTCATCGTTTCATGGGTGTTGATACTTTTGAGCTAGAACACGCTGATAACTACCTCACGCAATTAGAAACTGAAGGTAAAGTCTTAGCTGATTACCAACGTCGTAAGGATATCATCAAGCTAAATGCTGAAGCTGCCGCAAAAGAGATTGGCGGTATTGCTGAACTTGAAGATGATTTACTTGAAGAAGTCACCGCATTGGTTGAATGGCCTGTTGTGTTAACAGCAAGCTTTGAAGAAAAATTCTTAGATGTCCCAGCTGAAGCCTTGGTTTACACCATGAAAGGCGACCAGAAATACTTCCCAGTATTTGATGATGCAGGTCAGTTGTTGCCTAACTTTATCTTCGTAACTAACATCGAATCTAAAGATCCTCAGCAGATTATTTCAGGTAACGAAAAAGTAGTTCGTCCTCGCCTTGCTGATGCAGAGTTCTTCTTTGAAACAGATAAAAAAGAGTCATTAGAAACGCGTTTAGCCAGCTTAGAGTCTGTTGTTTTCCAAAAACAATTAGGCACGATTAAAGCCCGTGTTGAGCGTATTTCTGCAATGGCTGGCTATATTGCCACCAGCATAGGTGCAAACAGTGAAGAGGCCGCTCGCGCAGGTCTACTATCAAAGTCTGACTTGATGACGAACATGGTAATGGAGTTTACCGACCTTCAAGGCACTATGGGCATGCATTACGCCCGCTTAGATGGCGAAACAGAAGCTGTCGCAGTTGCCTTAGCAGAGCAATACAAGCCTAAGTTCTCTGGCGATACTGTACCAACGGCACCGATTTCAATCTGTGTTGCGCTGGCAGAAAAGCTAGATACGCTAGTCGGTATTTTTGGTATTGGCCAAGCACCGAAAGGCGCAGCGGATCCATTTGCACTTCGTCGTGCTGCTATTGGTATTTTACGTCTTTGCTTAGAGAACAACTTACCGTTAGATTTAGTTGACTTGATTGCTAAAGCTAAAGAGTTACACGGTGAAAACCTCACTAATGACAAGGTATCAGAGCAGGTTCTTGAGTTCTTTATGGGCCGTTTCCGTGCATGGTATCAAGATCAAGGCGTGAGTGTTGACGTGATCCTAGCTGTTCTCGCACGTAAACCAACCGCACCGGCAGATTTTGAAAGTCGCATCAAAGCTGTGGCTCACTTTAGAACCCTAGAGCAAGCGTCAGCGCTTGCGGCAGCGAACAAGCGTGTATCGAATATCTTGGCTAAGGTTGAAGGAGAAATCCCAACCAATATCGATTCAAGCCTATTAGTCGAAAGTGCTGAAAAAGCATTAGCTGATAAACTGACTGAGCTTCAGCCACAGCTGGCACCATTATTTGCAGCAGCAAACTACCAAGAAGCGCTCGCATTATTGGCGAGTCTACGTGAAAGCGTTGATACCTTCTTCGAAGATGTAATGGTTATGGCAGATGATGCAGCACTTAAGAATAACCGTTTAGCACTTCTTAATAGTCTACGTGAGCAATTCTTACATGCCGCTGATATTTCATTATTACAATAATGATATCTGAGTCATCACAAAAAAACGCGCCTTAAGGCGCGTTTTTTTGTGGCTAACGTCAGTGTAGATTAAACGAAAATCCAACTAAAGTTACATTATAGAGTGATTAACTTTTGATGCAGTAACTCAAACTCATCATGGCTAATAGCGACTTGAGAAAGCAACTGCGACTGCGCCTGCTCTGTCAGCTTATCCACCTGTTTAAGCATCGAACATTCACTAATGATATTGGCACGCCATATAATCAAAGCCATGCTATCTGTTGGCTTGTGATGACAGTTAGCCAATTGGGTTAACGGCACTTCAAATTCAGCGGGTAATTGCCAATATTTAACAAGCAATGCGCTGAGTCCTAATGACTTGGTCGTCATGACTTGTTTGAACAATACCGAACTAGGCTGCTCACCAGGTTCAGCTTGTCGAAACGCTTCAATCATCATTTTAAAAATAGCTATTTTGCCAACATCATGTAGTAAGCCTAAAAAGAATGCCGTATCACCATCATGTTCTGCAAGTTCATTAGCCAAAAATGCAACCTGCATAGAGTGGCGCCAAATTTCAGCGCCAAAGCGTCTGAAATAAATAGGCTTAATGTTAATCATTTCCTTCATTAAGCTTGTTCGTACAAATAGTTGTAATTGGCTTAAACCAATCTGCACAACAGCTTGTTGCAAGCTGGTGATTTGCTTATCAGAGCGTTTGAAAGCACTCGAATTACACAGCTTCAATACTTCAATACTCAATACCGGATCTTGCTCTATCAGCAGAAGCAAAGCCTTGGTATCGACATCTGATTGGGCTATTTGTCTGTCTACTTCTGATAATCGACTAGGCAGTTTAAGCACCTTTTCAGCAATCGCTTGCGGCGCTGTAAAAGCCTGTTCAATTTTAGCCAGCACACTGCGTTCTAAGTCATTTGCCATTGCACCAGTATCTTGGCTACTTGATGGAAATAACAAACTATAAAACAGTGCACTAGCATCAAGAACACTTGTCGGCACGGCAACGGAGACTTGCTCAGAAGTTTGCTGATGACGAGCTTGTTTTGGCCTAGACGCAACTTGGGCATTAGCTGAACGTTTTAATAATACAGATTGTTGACTGTCTAATGATTTAGCCGCATTAACCTCTTGGGCCGGACGAACATTAAACAACTTATAAAATAGCTTTTTAAACATAACAAAATACCACTTAGACAGGTAACAACATTGGAAAAAGCAGATTTAAAAGGGTTAAAACTAAAAATGGGTGCCACTTGGCACCCATTTAATTTAACACAGACGCATTATACGTCTAGGTTAGCAACGTTTAATGCGTTGGTTTCAATAAAGTCACGACGAGGCTCAACTTGATCGCCCATCAAGGTCGTAAATAATTGATCCGCACCGACAGCATCTTCAATAGTCACTCGTAGCATACGACGAGTTTCAGGATCCATTGTGGTTTCCCACAACTGCTCAGGGTTCATCTCACCCAATCCTTTATAACGTTGAATGTATAAACCACGTTTCGCTTCAGACATCGTCCAATCAAGCGCTTCAATGAAGCTCTCAACTTCTTTCATGCGTTCACCACGCTTGATGTAACCACCTTCTTCAATCATACCGTCTAACGCTTTGCCTAATTTGGCAATAAGTGCGTAATCGTTAGATTGGAAGAAGTCGTAACTAAATAGGTAGTTAGTATCAATACCATGCTTACGGATCGTTAAGCTTGGTAAGTAAACTTGACGTTCTGGATCTAATACAGGTTCAATACTGTAAATCACACCGTCAGATTCAATTTCAATTAAGTCAGCGACGAATGCATCACACCACAGCTTCATTTGCCCTTCATCAGCAAGCATTTCATTACTAATGCCAGGATGATGGATCATACGATTGGTAATTGACTCTGGGTAGCGCTTAGCAAGACGCTCAATAATCGCTTCAACTTCACGGTACTGACTTACTAAACGCTCTAATGGTTCACCAGACATACCTGGCGCACCTGGCGCTGGATAAATATGAGTACCATCTAACGCTTGAGTCGTTAAATATTCTGTCAACGCAGGTTCATCTTTCAGGTATTGCTCTTGCTTACCTTTTTTCACTTTGAATAAAGGTGGTTGAGCAATGTAAATGTAACCACGTTCAATAAGCTCAGGCATTTGACGGAAGAAGAAGGTCAACAACAGCGTACGAATGTGCGAGCCGTCGACGTCAGCATCGGTCATGATGATGATGTTATGGTAGCGTGTTTTCTCAGGGTCATAATCGTCACGGCCAATACCACAACCTAATGCAGTAATCAGTGTGGCAACTTCCTGTGAAGATAACATTTTATCAAAGCGCGCTTTTTCAACGTTTAAGATTTTACCTTTAAGCGGAAGAATCGCTTGGTTTTTACGGTTACGTCCCTGCTTGGCTGAACCGCCAGCAGAGTCCCCTTCCACTATGTATATTTCAGAAAGACCAGGGTCTTTCTCTTGGCAATCTGCAAGTTTACCTGGCAGGCCACCTAAATCTAATGCGCCTTTACGACGAGTCATTTCACGGGCTTTACGAGCGGCTTCACGAGCTCGCGCGGCATCAACGATTTTGCCTACAATTAACTTAGCATCGACAGGGTTTTCTAATAGGTAGTCATTTAGCTGCTCACCCATTGTTTGTTCTACCGCGCCTTTCACTTCACTAGAAACCAACTTGTCTTTGGTTTGCGAGCTAAATTTAGGATCTGGCACTTTAACTGAAATAACCGCAGTCAAACCTTCACGAGCATCGTCACCCGTAGCATTGGTTTTGCCTTTTTTATTGAAGCCTTCTCGCTCCATGTAGTTATTTAAGTTACGTGTTAGTGCACCACGGAAACCCGCTAAGTGAGTACCACCATCACGTTGTGGAATGTTATTTGTGAAACAGAAAATGCTTTCTTGGTAACCATCGTTCCATTGCATTGCCACTTCAACAGTGATGCCATCTTCACGTTCTTGGGTAAAGTGGAAAACATCTTTGTTGATTGGGGTTTTGTTACGGTTTAGGTAATCAACGAATGCGCTGATACCACCATCGTATTTGAAGAACTCATTTCGCTCATCGCGTTCATCAACAAGACGAATACCAACACCTGAGTTTAAGAATGATAATTCACGCACACGTTTGGCAAGAATATCAAAATGGAACAGGGTATCAGAGAAGGTTTCTGGGCTAGGCCAAAAACGGATAGAGGTACCCGTTTTATCTGAATCACCGACAGGTGTGATAGGAGTTTCAGGTACGCCCATTGTATAAAACTGTTCGTAAATCTTACCATTACGACGAATGGTCATTTGCAGTTTTTCAGACAGTGCGTTTACTACCGACACACCTACACCGTGCAAGCCGCCTGATACTTTATAAGAGTTATCATCAAACTTACCACCAGCATGCAGTACCGTCATGATAACTTCAGCAGCAGAAACACCCTCTTCTTCATGAACCTCAACAGGAATACCACGGCCATCATCCTGTACTGACACAGAGCCATCAGCATGAATGGTAATAGTAATGTCATTACAGTGGCCAGCTAAGGCTTCATCGATAGAGTTATCGACCACTTCGAATACCATGTGATGAAGACCTGTACCATCGTCTGTATCACCGATGTACATCCCTGGTCTCTTACGAACTGCATCAAGGCCTTTTAATACCTTAATACTCGAAGAATCATAACTATTCTCTGACATATTTCTCTCTCGTTTTTATTCAACTACCGTGACTTGCCCATGTTCCACATGAAACATCTTACTTGGCGGGCTTGCCAGCGAATCGACTATTGCTACAGGATCAATCGCTGTGACAAAAATTTGTGCACCGGTTTCGGTTAACTGTTTTAGCAATAGTTGCCTATGTTGTGCATCCAACTCAGATGGAAGATCATCCACAAGGTAAATACTATGCTTGTTCTGTTGTTCTTGAAGCAACTTGCCTTGTGCAATGCGCAGTGCACAGACTAATAATTTTAACTGTCCTCGGGATAATGCATCCTGCACAGGTAAGTTGCCTACACGCAATCTCAAGTCCGCTTTATGCGGTCCACTACCCGTATTTCCCGAAGATAAATCTCTGTGATATTGAGTTTCGAGTAACTCAGCAAAATCCGTTTTGCTATCCCAGCCACGAGTAAAAGAAACCTTAATATCAACTCGTGGTAAAAACTCTCCGATTATACCCTTAAGTAGCTCATTTAACGAGTCTACATATTGATTTCGTATCGAAGTAACTTGTTCAGCATACCGCACCAATTCCTTATCCCAAAATTGAATTGTTGCATAAGAAGAACCATCTCTAAGGAGTTGATTTCTTTGCTTTAAAATCCGTCTTGTATTCACCCATGCTTGATAGAAACTCGCATCAGAGTGAAACGCGCCCCAATCGATAAATTGTCGACGAGCTTTTGGCCCTTCAAAAAGTAATGAAAAACTTTCTGGCGTGATAACTTGAATCGGTAAAGTTTCTGCCAAAACAGATAAACGCTTCACTTTATCGCCATCTAATTTGACATCAATTTCGCCATTGCGAAATCGTCTTAAGCCTAATTTCGCTTCACCGGTTTGCATCTCAAGTTGTGCAAATAAAGTAAGGTTATCCTGTTCAATATTGATCACTCTTTGAGATAAGTGACTACGAAACGAACGCCCCATGCCTAAAAAATAAATCGCCTCCAATATACTGGTTTTTCCACTGCCGTTTTCTCCATAAATCAAGTTTAATCCTGATTCAGGTTGCAATGACGCAGAAAGGATATTGCGAAAGTTGGCAATATTAAGACGGGCTAAACTCATGGGTGCTAATTTCTCAAACCTATGGTGATGCAGTAAAACTAAAAAAGGTGCCTTAATCTAGCACCTTTTTGGGTTCTAAAACGTCGTGAAACGTTATCTTACATTATAAACGCATAGGCATAACCACATACATTGAATCTTCTTCGACGTGGTTTTCTATTAATGCGCTTGAGTTTCCATCAATCAGCGTGATTCTGACATCATCACTGGCTAAATTGTTCAATACATCGAGTAAATAACTCACGTTAAATCCTATTTCTAGGTTGTCAGCATTGTATTCAACATCAATGATCTCTTCCGCTTCTTCTTGCTCTGGGTTATTCGCAGTTATACGTAATAATCCTGGTTCAAGCTGAATACGCACGCCACGAAACTTTTCATTGGATAAAATCGATGCACGTGTGAGCGCTTGTTTTAAATGATTACGGCTCGCCACCACAATTTTATCGCCGCCTTTTGGTAATACTCGGCGGTAATCAGGGAAACGTCCATCAACAAGCTTACTGGTAAATACAGCATTTTGCGTTGTTGCACGAATGGCGCTGTCACCAATAGCAATGGTAATTTCACTGTCTTCACTTTCAAGTAAGCGAGACATTTCAACCACACCTTTACGTGGCACGATGACTTGCTTTTCAGGAAGGCTAATGTCGATATTACGATGACTTAATGCTAGACGGTGTCCATCTGTCGCAATCGCTTTTAACGAGTTACCCGCAGTTTCAAAAAGTAAGCCATTTAAATAGTATCGAACATCTTGGTTCGCCATTGAGAACTGGGTCGAATCAATAATCGACTTCAATGTACCTTGTTTAAGACTAAACTCGATATCGGCTTCAAAGGCTTCAACATTGGGGTAATCACTTGCAGGTAAAGTCGCCAGTGAAAAACGACTACGACCAGAACGTAATAGCCACTTGTTATCTTGCTGCTCAATTTTGATTTCGACTTGTTCAGGAAGTGACTTGACGATATCGAGTAGCTTTTTAGCTGGCACGGTTGTTCGGCCAGTTTCAACTTCACCTTGAATAGCCGCTTGGCCAACAAGTTCTACTTCTAAATCAGTACCTGTAAGCTTAAGTGAGGACTCACTAACTTCGACAAGTAAATTTGATAAAATAGGTAAATTGTGGCGTCTTTCTACTGCACCACACACTAATTGAAGTGGTTTTAATAGGGCATCCCTATCAATTGAAAATTTCATTCGTCTCAATTTCCTGATATTAAGAAGATAATGTACGTATCAAGTTAGCATAATCTTCTTTAATGTCATGACTTTCTTCACGCAATTGGGCAATTTTTCTGCATGCGTGTAATACGGTAGTATGATCACGACCCCCAAAGGCGTCACCAATTTCAGGTAAACTTTGGTTTGTTAACTCTTTTGATAATGCCATAGCGACTTGACGAGGTCTCGCTACACTGCGAGAGCGACGTTTAGATAGCATATCAGCCATTTTAATTTTGTAATATTCAGCAACCGTTTTTTGAATATTATCTATGGTCACTAACTTTTCTTGTAGCGCGAGTAAATCACGTAATGCTTCACGGACAAAATCAATCGTAATTGGTCGGCCGGTGAAGTTAGCATTCGCAATAACACGATTTAACGCCCCTTCTAATTCACGCACATTTGAACGTAAACGTTTGGCAATGAAGAATGCCACTTCATCAGGCAAATTAATGCCGCTTTCCTGCGCTTTACGCATTAAAATCGCGACACGAGTTTCAAGCTCAGGTGGTTCGATAGCAACTGTTAAACCCCAACCAAAGCGTGATTTTAAGCGATCTTCAACCCCATCAATTTCTTTCGGGTATTTATCCGAAGTCAAAATGATCTGATGGTTACCCTCTAATAGTGCATTGAAGGTATGAAAGAATTCTTCTTGTGAACGATCTTTATTGGCAAAGAATTGAATATCATCAATAAAAAGCGCATCAACACTACGGTAATAACGTTTAAAGTCTTCAATAGCATTATTTTGTAGCGCTTTAACCATGTCTTGCACAAAGCGTTCTGAATGCATGTAGACCACTTTTGCATTGGGATTGTTTTTGATAATCCCGTTGCCTACAGCATGTAATAAATGGGTTTTACCTAAACCGGTGCCGCCATATAAAAATAACGGGTTATAAGCACCACCAGGATTTTCTGCCACTTGCAGTGCAGCAGCTTTACCTAATTGGTTTGATTTACCTTCAACGAAATTATCAAACTGATAAGTAGGATTGATATTACTGCGGTGGTTAGCATGCTCAACGGGTTCCGCTTGAGTGTTAAACGCAGTGCTAACACGTTGCTTAGTTTGTGTGCTTTGTGTTGGCCTAACTTCTGCTTTTACAGGCTCAGGCGCTCTCACTGCAGACGGGCGGCTACCAATATCAAAGCGCAGTTTAGGGGCGTTACCACCTAACTGTTCGGTAAAAAATTGATTAATGATATTGATGTACTTATCTCGAACCCAATCAAGTACAAAACGATTAGGTGCATAAAGTACCAAGGTATCGCCATCCATTTCAGCCTGTAACGGACGGATCCACATACTGAATTGCTGCGCAGAAAGTTCGTCTTGCAGCCTGCCGATACATTGTTGCCAAAGTGAAACCGCCACTTAATATTCCTTAATATCGTTTGTTGAAGGAGGGCTATTCTATCGTTAGATCTCAATGATCGCTATCGATAAAAAAAATTTTATCCCCAAGCAGATCATTGTATGTGGATATCTGTGATCTTTAAAGATCAAAAACGATCCAATTAATGTGATTTGTTCACAGATCCTGCTTTATTAACCGATCACTCTTGATCTATAATAGCCGCGCTTTGATCTGGTTAAACAGCCTTTGATCCACTACATATAGTGTTGGTACACAGAGTTATCCACACAGTATAGTGCATTTTTGATGTTTGCCTCAAAGTTAATTAGGTAAAAATTGTTCATATAGCCACTTTCCTTGTTGACGGTAGTGATTAAAGTGATTACAATTCGGCCTCTTTTTTGCCCTTACCTCTTATTTTAAGAATGTAAGGTTTATTAACTACTAAATATACGGATTGCCAAAATGAGTAAACGTACTTTTCAACCAAGCAACCTGAAGCGTAAGCGTTCTCACGGCTTCCGCGCACGTATGGCCACTGTAGGCGGCCGTAAAGTGATTGCACGTCGTCGTGCAAAAGGTCGCGCTCGTTTATCTGCTTAATCAGTAGATAACCATAGTGACTAGCTATGCTTTTACGCGGGAGTTACGTCTGTTAACTCCCGCGCAATTTAAATCTGTATTCTCAAATCCTATCAAAGCATCTTCTGCTGAAATAACTCTGCTCGCTGTACCTAATTCTGAACAACATCCTCGTATTGGATTAACAGTTGCAAAACGTTTTGTTAAAAATGCCAGTGATCGCAACCGAATTAAGCGAATAATCAGAACAAATTTCCGTTTAAATCAGCACGACATTCCAAATCTTGATATTGTTGTCTTGGTTAGAAATGGTGTGGTCGATATGGAAAATGCAGAATTACACAAGTTAACAGAGAAGTTATGGCGCAAGCTCAGTCGCCGTTACAATGGCTAGCCATTAAGGCTGTTCGTGGTTACCAACTTCTTATCAGCCCCATGCTGGGTCCTCGCTGTAGATTCAACCCAACGTGCTCTTATTATGCGATTGACGCAATAAAAACGCATGGAACAGTGAAAGGTTGTTGGCTTGCAGCGAAACGCATACTAAAATGTCACCCTTTACATCCCGGCGGAAGTGATCCCGTCCCCCCTAAAAATGACAGGTGTAACAAATAGGCTATGGAATCTCAACGCAATTTAATGCTTATCGCACTACTGTTTGTCAGTTTTTTACTTTGGCAAGCATGGCAAGACGATAAAGCACCGCAACCAGTCGCGACACAAACTACGGTTGCTCAAACGAATGATGTACCATCGCACAGCAATAGCGATGTACCCGATGCAGATTCAAGTATGCCTGTTCAATTACCGGCAACTCAAAATCTGATTGAAGTTAAAACCGATCAGTTAGACATTAAAATTGACCCAGTCGGCGGTGATATTGTTTATGCTGCTTTGGTTGACCATAAAGTTGAAATTGATAGTAATGACCCATTTGTTCTTTTAGAGCAAAATGGCGCATTCAACTATATTTCTCAAAGTGGTTTAATCGGTCGTGATGGTATTGATAGCAGTACTCACGGACGTGCACACTTCTCTGCAGAGTCAGAACTTTATCAACTAGCTGATGGTCAAGATACGTTATCTGTACCATTAAGTTATGTGGATGCAAATGGCGCAAGCTATACCAAAGTATTTACTTTCACCCGTGGCCAATTTGATGTGACTGTTGATTACAACGTAAACAACACCACTTCAGCGCCGCTTCAAATGCAAATGTACGGTCAAATTAAACAAACGGTACAAGCATCTGAAAGTAGCATGATGATGCCAACATACCGTGGTGCAGCATTCTCGACTCAAAGTGTACGCTATGAAAAATATGACTTTGAAGATATTGCTAAGAGTAACCTAAACCAACAAACATTAGGTGGTTGGGCAGCGATGCTTCAACATTACTTCGTGTCAGCTTGGGTACCACCAGCAAACGATTCAAATACTATCTTCTCTAGCATGAGTGCGGGTGGCCAAGCTAATATTGGTTTCCGCGGCGCAGTACATGATATTGCTCCTGGTGCACAACAAACGATTAGTGCTCAGTTCTTCGTTGGTCCTAAAGACCAAAAAGCACTTTCAGACATTTCTGAAACATTAAACTTAGTTGTTGATTACGGCTTCCTTTGGTGGTTAGCAATTCCTATCTACAAACTATTGATGTTCTTCCAGTCGATTGTCACTAACTGGGGTGTTGCAATTATCCTAATTACGCTTTCTGTACGTGGTATTTTATACCCACTTACAAAAGCGCAATACACTTCAATGGCTAAGATGCGTAACTTGCAGCCTAAGCTTGCAGAGTTAAAAGAACGCTTTGGTGATGACCGTCAGAAGATGGGTCAAGCAATGATGGAGTTGTACAAGAAAGAGAAAGTTAACCCGATGGGCGGCTGTCTTCCAATCTTGCTACAAATGCCAATTTTCATTGCACTATACTGGGTATTACTAGAAAGTTATGAGTTACGCCATGCGCCATTCATGCTTTGGATTGACGATTTATCGGTTCAAGATCCTTACTACGTATTGCCACTACTAATGGGTGTGTCTATGTGGTTAATGCAAAAAATGCAGCCAATGGCACCAACCATGGATCCAATGCAAGTAAAAATGATGCAATGGATGCCAGTTATCTTTACAGTATTCTTCCTATGGTTCCCATCAGGTCTAGTACTTTACTGGTTAGTCGGTAACTTAGTCGCAATCACACAACAAAAGATTATTTATGCAGGTCTTGAGAAAAAAGGCTTAAAATAAGTCATAGCTCAAACTGATATAATCTTTAAAGGCGGCTATTGAGCCGCCTTTTCATTTATTAAATTAAACAAAGGTTTTCCTCAATGACAGACACTATCGTGGCACAAGCAACCGCACCAGGTCGTGGCGGTGTAGGTATCATTCGTATTTCGGGTGATAAAGCCGCTGATGTAGCACAGCAGGTGTTAGGCCATTTACCTAAAACCCGTTATGCCGATTATTGCGATTTTAAAAATGCTGCTGGTGATGTTATTGACCAAGGAATTGCTTTGTTCTTTAAAGGGCCTAACTCCTTTACTGGTGAAGATGTATTAGAACTTCAAGGCCATGGTGGCCAAATCGTTTTAGACATGCTCATAAAGCGTGTAATGGAAGTGGATGGTCTTCGCATTGCTAAACCTGGTGAGTTTAGTGAGCAAGCCTTTATGAATGACAAGCTTGATTTAACCCAAGCTGAAGCTATCGCTGACTTAATTGATGCCACCAGCGAACAAGCCGCTAAAAGCGCCTTAAACTCGCTCCAAGGTGAGTTCTCAGATGAAGTACACCAACTTGTCGAACAAGTCACTAACTTGCGTTTATACGTCGAAGCAGCGATTGACTTCCCTGATGAAGAAGTCGACTTCTTATCTGATGGTAAAATTGCTAATTCACTTTATAACATCATCGACAAACTGGATTCAGTTCAAGCCAGTGCTAAACAAGGCTCGATTATCCGTGAAGGAATGAAAGTTGTCATTGCAGGACGTCCTAATGCGGGTAAATCTAGTCTGTTAAATGCTCTTGCTGGTAAAGAATCAGCCATTGTAACCGAAATTGCGGGTACCACACGTGATGTACTGCGTGAGCATATCCACTTAGATGGCATGCCATTGCATATTATCGATACTGCAGGCTTACGTGATACAGCCGATACGGTTGAAAAAATAGGTATCGAACGTGCTTGGGATGAAATAGCCACAGCAGACCGAGTGCTATTTATGGTTGATGGCACCACAACCACAGACGTAAATCCACATGAAATCTGGCCAGATTTTATCGACCGCCTCCCCGCTAAACTTGGCGTTACTGTGGTGCGAAATAAAGCCGACTTAACTGGTGAGCCTGTCATGACAACTGATGAGCACGGCTACAATGTTTACCGTATTTCAGCTAAGACAGGTTTAGGCGTTGAAGAACTTAAACAACACCTAAAATCCTTAATGGGTTATCAAAGTAACCTTGAAGGTGGTTTTATTGCCCGTCGTCGTCATTTAGAGGCATTAGATCTCGCTTCAAGCCATTTGCAATTAGGTAAAGAACAACTTGAAGTTTACTTGGCAGGCGAGTTACTTGCAGAAGAACTCCGTATGGCGCAAATGGCCTTATCAGAAATCACAGGTAAATTTACCTCCGATGATCTACTCGGTAAAATCTTCAGTTCATTCTGTATTGGTAAGTAACACAATATGTCAGCAAATAATGTCGTCGTTCTTGATTTCGAAACCACAGGTTTATCACCCGATAATGGTGATAGAGCCATTGAAATTGGTGCAGTAAAATTAGTAGATGGTGTCGTGGTTGACTCATTTCAAGAACTGATGAACCCAGGCCGACGGATAAATAGTTTCATTGAAAACTACACAGGAATTAGCAATCAAATGCTACAAACTGCTGATGATTGCGAAACGGTCATGGCACGCTTTGCAGACTTTATGGGCGACTTTAATCTCGTTGCCCATAACGCCAGCTTTGATAAGAAATTTTTAGACGCAGAGTTCAATAGGATAAATCATCAATACTCAGGTCAATTTGCTTGTTCTTTACTCTTGTCTCGTAGGATCAATCAAGATGCACCTAATCATAAACTGGGGACATTGGTTGATTATCATCAATTGCCAAATGATGGTGTTTTTCACCGAGCATTAGCAGATGCAACCATGACTGGTCATTTATGGCTCCATCAACTTGAAACTATCAAGCAATATAAACCTCAACAAGCGATCTCTTTTGAGCATATCCAGATGATAACAGGCATGCCAAAAGCTAAAGTTATCGCTTTTCTTAGCCAATAAAATAGTTATGCCGCAGATTGTTGTTGCGGCATTTTACTTAGCCAATCTTTAAATACAGTAAGCTTAGGTAATCGCTTGTCTGAATGGCCGAGCAATTGGGTAATAGCGTAGCAATATTGATAATATAAATTAGGATCAAGACCATCTTTACCCGCATCGTCAGTATTGATGATGGCGCCACGTAAATAATGAGTCACCAGTTCAGCTCGATTAAAACCAACAATCTTACCTATCTTATCAATCACATGGTGAAACCAAGCAAAATACTCATCATAGCGCTGCTGATACGCTTGCTGATATACCTCACTTGCATGGGATAAAATATCTTCATTTGGCATCACTCGTTCAATCACAAAACGTTGATTTACTAACGCATCATGTAAACGCCTGCATTGATGGAACAGAAACATATTGAGTGGATCTGCATAAGCTTGTTCATCAAGTTTTGCTTGGGCTAAGCAATGGTTTAAATCATCAATGGCCATAGCCACAATTAAATCAGCTTCATTGGGAAAATGGTTATACACAGTCCCTTTTGAAATTTGGCTAGCCTTTACTAAATGCGAACGACAAAGATCGAAGGTTTTATGTCCTTTTAAATAGCGCTGTGACACTTCAACTAAGTAATCACCTCGTTGTTGCCAGCTACTCATAATGCATCCCTTACTTTTCATCAATAATTTGTTATCACTTCACATTCGTACAATAACAAGCTTCTTACTTATTCGATATTAAGTAATACTGATACCACTATGAACAATTCCAATAGCCAATATTCCTAAAGATAATGCTAAAAATAGAATTGCTTGAAAGCTTTATTGCTGTGGCAGAAAATGGCAACTTATCAAAGGCTGCTGAACAAATTTGCCGCACTCAATCTGCATTAAGTTTGCAGATTAAAAAGCTTGAAGAAAGCGTTGGTCAACCACTGCTTATCCGTGATAACAAAGGGGTCACCTTGACAGAATCAGGTGTCACTTTGCTTAACTATGCTTATAAAATGATGCAGTTAAGTTCACAAGCTTTAGATGATTTAAAAGATGGCCAAAATCGAGAAATCATTCGATTAGGTGTTCCAACAGATTATATAAAACGATATTTAAGCAGCTGTTTATTAGAATTTATTCGTGAATTTACGCGAATTGAATTAGTGATTGATACTGACGTGAGCGGAAATTTATACAAACGCTTACAACAAGGTGAATTTGATGTCATCGTTGCAACTCATTGGCAAACACCGGCTAATGGAGAGTTGCTTTTTGAACGACGCTTTCATTGGGTAGCAGCCAAGAATGGTAATGCCCATAAACGCAGCGCTATTCCTATGGCACTGTACCCAGAAAATTGCCCAATTCGCGCACAAGTCTTTGCCAATCATCAATTAACAATGCGCTCGATCAATGTATTACTATCAACCCCGTCACCACAAGCATTGTGTATGGCCGTTGAAAACGATCTTACCATTGCCCCCATTGCTGAATTTCGGATCAGCGACAAAATGCAAATACTCGATCCCGTTGAGCATGGGCTGCCAATATTACCGGTATTCAACGAAGCACTTTATCTCAATCCTGATACCCAAACAGATGCTACCTTACAGTTAATTTCGTTGATTAAAGCCAATGTAGAAAACCTAGCACATCATAATGATGACAGTGAATAAGTGAACTCGCCTTGCTGAAGGTTCGATATCAAAGCATAAGTTGTACTTATTAATAAAACCTACAAATAAACCTCAATAAAAAACATAAAAAAAGCCCCTAAGATGATGAATTAGAGGCTTTGATTATCAGCAATTATCTTACCCAAAGGGGGAGGCAATTGATAAGCAACTGCTGACTTATCTGCTGTTATAAGTTAACTAAAACAATAAAGAACTACTCTTTATGTTTGTCGTATTTAAACGTGTGACAATCACTACAAATAGGCTTTTTCGCTTTATGTTCACCATGACACTCTTGACAAGGTAACTCTTTGCCATAATGCAAGTTATTATGTGGATTCTGCCACTTGTCTTCTTCACTACGCGCTGTTGTTTCAGCTAACTCATCAACATCATGACACTGCTGACAAGCTTGATCTGAAGGGAATTGTTTAATCCCCTGATCATGACAAGCTTTACAATCCTTACCAATCACTTCCTTATGATGGTCTCTGATTTCTACTGCTTGAACGCTGGCACTACTTAAACATAATAATCCCAATGCAAGCATTATCTTTAATGTGTTCATCAATAATTCCTCTTGTAAATTGGGTTACGCTTTCATCATGCTACGAGCAGCAGTCATTCCCATGACCATACACTCAGGAATAGAGCAACTTCCTAAGCGGCTTACACCATGGATACCACCACAGACTTCACCAGCAGCGTAAAGCCCTGGAATCGCAACACCCGTGAAGCTGTCTTTTACTTCTGCTTTGGTATTAATTTGAACGCCACCTTGGCAGTAATGCACTTTTGGCCATAAACGCACAACGGTAAAAGGCGCTTCAATATACTTACCTGCAGCCTTAGTCATATTTTTACCAAACTGCTTATCTTCACCAGATTTAACGTATTGGTTATATTCTTCAATTTGAGTTTTGAGTGCTTTTAGCGGCACATTAAAATGCGAAGCTAATTCCTCAACAGAGTCAAACTTCCACCCCACGTTGTACTTAATGACTTTTTTGGTATTAGGATGCTTTTTAGAATCTTTGTAGCTAGTGATTAAAATAGGTGGTAATGCATTTCCTTGTTCATCACGGCACGCAAGTTCAGCATCAGCTCGCGTTTTGCGGTCAGCAATTTCATCCATAAAACGTTGACCAGTTAAACGGTTAATCGCAATAGAATGAGGGAAGTTATAGATAGAATAGTTAGATACATAACCAAAACCACCTTCATCAGGTGACGCCCAAGGGCCAGACTGAATATGTGCTAAATGAACGGGGACGGCACCAAGGCGGAACATTTCATACATGCCTTCGCCTGTAGCACCTGGAGCATTGGTACAACCTACTTCAGAGGTTAACGTTGGATCTTGCGCCATACGCAGATTTACATTTTGAGCAAAACCTCCTGTCGCCATAATCACGCCACGTTTTGCACGGATATTAATCACTTTGCCTGGTTGATCTTCGCCAAAGTGATAGTTATCACGCATTTTAACGCCTAACACTTCACCTTTTTCGCCGACAAGGAAGCCTTCAAACTTAGAACGGTTATGGGTGTGCACACCCAATTCACGGCATTTATGTAACAAAGGTTGAGTAATACCAGCACCACAACTCACCGTTGTTTGGTAAGTTCGAGCAACCGAATGACCGCCGAGTTGCTGTAAATATGGATGATATTCAGACCCTGCATCAAAGGTCATTTGCAATGCTTCCATAGCATGCTCAGCAACATGGCGTAGTAAAGCTTCGTCAGCAATACCACGTCCAGCCGCTAATTGGTCTGCAACCATACGATCTACAGAATCATTAACGCCTTCTTTTGATTGCATTGGCGTACCTGGTGCAGCAAATAAACCACCATTAATGGCTGAGTTACCACCAAAATAGGACATTTTTTCAAAAATATGGACGTCCTTGGCACCCAATTTCGTCGCTTCAATTCCTGCTGCTAACCCTGCAAAGCCAGAACCAATAATGACGATTTCAATTTCTTTATCCCACTTAACACCGTCTGCTTTTTCAGAAACAGCCATCGCTGGAGCCACCATTGCAGCACCCGCTGCAACACCAAGCCCTGCGATAAATTTACGGCGTCCTAACAGATCTACATTACTCATAGGTCATCACCCTTTTTTTAAATTGACTCCTTCATCATAAAGATGGAATCAATTCCAAAAAGGGAATCAACCAAGGTTTACTTATATCTAAATAGGTAGATTTACAGAAATGAACCACAGCGCATATTTTAATCAAATATGGATGTGCGATAGCGATTTGGAATAGGTTCCAAATCGCTATCTCAAAGCAAGATGAATCAATAACACATTACAGATTACTGCTTAGGTAAACATTCAGTGAGTTTATCTACCAATAATCTGACTTTAGGAGATAGATGACGGTTTTGTGGATACAAAGCCCATATGCCTTCTTTTTCTTGTTGAAAAGATGCCAGTAGTACATTTAGCTTATTGTCAGCAATAGCCTGTTTAACGTAATAACCTGGTAATTGCACAATTCCCAGGCCTTTTAATGCCGCATCCAATAAACTAATACCGCTACTGCATTGCAGGTTCCCATGTACTTTTATACTTCTCGCCTTACCTAATTCATTAAAGTGCCAGTGAGATTGCGAGCCGATTAAACAATTATGCTGACTCAGTTCAGATAATGAATATGGCGCACCAAAGCGATTAATATACTCAGGTGCAGCACACACAAATTGCTCACGACTGGTTAGCCGCTTTGCCATCATACTAGAGTCAGGTAATCGGCCTAAGCGAATAGCCAAATCATAACCGCCCTCAACTAAATCTAATTGCCTGTTTGTTAATTCACAAATCACTTCGACATCAGGATATTGCTGCATATAGTCAGTCACAATCGGCATGATAAACTTCTCACCATAGGTCACTGGTGCAGTCAGCTTGATTAACCCTTGCGGTTTATTTTGCAGGCTACTGATGGCTCGCTCAGCTTCTTCGAGACCATCAATCACCTGCCTACAATGCCGATAAAAAACTTGCCCTTCTTCTGTCAGAGAGACTTTTCTGGTGGTACGGTAAAAAAGTTTAGTATTTAACCTATTTTCAATCTGACTAATTTGACGGCTAACTTGGGCTGTTGAAATAGACAAACGCTTACCAGCAGCAGTAAAACTGTCCGTTTCAGCTACTGCGACAAACTCATAAACCCCTTCCCATGGCAGCATTATTACTCACCTGTAAAAGTCATTTGTAATTTAAGCTTATTATCAACTGACAGAAAATAAATACAATAGATCTATCACTACAAAATCTCATCTACACTAAGTAGATTCAATTTAGTCGTTCATCTTTAATAAGGACAAACACAATGTCAGCACAATTTATTAAGTCTAAAGCCGCTGTTGCATGGGGACCAGGACAACCTTTATCAGTTGAAGAAGTTGATGTCATGTACCCAAAAGCGGGAGAAGTGATGGTAAAGATTATCGCTTCGGGTGTTTGTCATACTGACGCATTTACCCTATCAGGTGATGATCCAGAAGGTGTTTTCCCGGCAATTCTGGGCCATGAAGGTGGCGGGATTGTTGAAATGGTCGGTGAAGGAGTCACTAGCGTTAAAGTCGGTGACCATGTTATTCCTCTTTACACCGCTGAGTGTGGTAAATGTAAATTCTGTACATCAGGTAAAACCAACCTATGTAGCGCAGTACGTGAAACCCAAGGTAAAGGCTTAATGCCTGATGGTACTACTCGCTTTTATAAAGATGGTGAGCCAATTTTCCATTATATGGGTTGTTCAACATTCTCCGAGTACACCGTATTACCTGAAATCTCACTTGCAAAAGTGAATAAAGATGCGCCACTAGAAGAAGTCTGTTTATTAGGTTGTGGTGTCACTACAGGTATGGGCGCCGTACTTAATACCGCTAAGGTTCAAAAAGGCGATACCGTAGCCATATTTGGTTTAGGTGGCATTGGTTTATCAGCAATTATTGGCGCTACCATGGCTGGGGCTTCACGTATTATTGGTATTGACTTAAATGAATCTAAATTTGAGCTAGCTACTAAACTTGGCGCGACAGATTGCATTAACCCTAAAAACTACGATAAACCTATTCAAGATGTCATTGTAGAGCTAACCGACGGTGGTGTTGATTTCTCTTTCGAATGTATCGGTAACGTTAATGTGATGCGCAGTGCACTTGAGTGTTGTCATAAAGGTTGGGGAGAGTCTGTGATTATTGGTGTTGCTGGTGCAGGACAAGAAATCTCAACTCGTCCATTCCAGTTGGTGACAGGCCGAGTCTGGAAAGGCAGCGCATTTGGCGGTGTTAAAGGACGCAGTGAATTACCAGGCATTGTTGAGCAGTATCTAAATGGTGAGTTTAAATTAGATCACTTCATCACTCACACTATGGGGCTTGAAGGAATTAATGATGCTTTCGATTTAATGCACAGCGGAGAAAGTATTCGCTCTGTCATTCATTTCGACAAGTAAGCTCTGCGCAAATGTTATCCATTCAGAACGCTAACATATTCTGAATTGAACACCTTAAGACAACCATATGCCTTATCAGTTGATAAGGCATTTTCAAAAGAAGTGATAACAACATGACGTTAGAAAATGTCAGCAGTAATAAAGTTTTCGGTGGCTGGTTAAAGCAATATAACCATCATTCAGACACGGTAAATTGCCAAATGCGTTTTGCCATTTACTTACCACCACAAGCGGCAACTCAAAAAGTACCTGTGCTTTATTGGTTATCAGGTTTAACCTGCACCGATGAAAATGTTATGCAAAAATCAGGTATTCAACGAATAGCTGCGGAACTGGGTATTGCCATTGTGGCACCAGATACTAGCCCACGTGGTGAGAATATCGCAGACGACAGCGAAGGAGCTTATGATTTTGGTCTAGGCGCAGGTTTTTATGTCAATGCAACTCAAGCCCCTTTTAATACCCATTATCAAATGTATGACTACGTTGTGAACGAGTTGCCAGAACTCATTGAACAACACTTTCCTGTTTCTCAGCAGCGCAGCATAAGTGGTCACTCAATGGGCGGTCATGGTGCTATCAGTATCGGTCTTAAAAATCCGCAGCGTTATCAGTCAATCTCAGCATTCAGCCCGATTTGTAATCCTATTAATTGCCCTTGGGGACAAAAGGCTTTTACTGGTTATCTAGGTACAGATAAACAAGATTGGCTTGAATATGACAGCACGGAATTAATGAAGCTTACTCAAGCCGCTATTCCTATGCTGGTGGACCAAGGTAGCGATGATAATTTCTTAGCAGAGCAGTTAAAACCACAAGTATTAGTCGATGCAGCCAAAGAACAGGAATACCCTTTAACCCTGCGTATGCAAGAAGGCTACGATCATAGCTACTACTTCATTAGTAGTTTTATCGAAGACCATTTAAGGTTCCATGCAAAGTATTTATAAATAGAAAACGACAATGTTCAATGAGCCTTTACCTAAAAAAGAGGTCATTGTTCCATGTGAAACATAGTTAGAGTTTCAAAATAGAAATAACAGCCTTATAAAGATAGTAAAGCCTCAATGTGAATAACATTGAGGCTTTTATATAGGCAGTTACACGCATTGATAATGAAGAAAATAACTTGATAGAAAGACTAATTAACGCAATAACTCATCTTTGTCTCAGTCATTTTTCTGTTAAGTGCATTAGCCTTTAATGTCGCTAAAAGTGCAATAACCGAACATCCAAACATGATCAGCACCATGGGCCATAAAGCGTCTTTCAACAGTAATGCTGTTATACCACTAATAATTGCGCCGATGAAAAACTGCATAGCTCCCATTAACGCTGAAGCAGTACCTGCACTTCTACCAAAGTGCTTTAAAAAGCTTACACTTGCATTAGATATTGTCCCACCAGTCGCCGCCATACAGATAACAAAGCCAGAAACAGCAAACCATAGATTATTTGGCATAATCAAAATTGAACAGAACAAAACAAGTCCACCGAACACTTTTAACCCTAAAAATGCCAACAGCATTTGTTCAGCATCATAACGATTAAGCAAATAAGCATTTAAACGATTGATGATCACAACTCCCACAACATTAGCAATAAATAACCCTGAAAAGAGCGTTTCGCTAACACCAAACTTAACTAAATAAGCAAAAGGTGCATTGGTAATAAACGTGATTAATAGCGCATAAGAAAACACTTGTGCAATTAAATATCCCCGTGCAGGTTTGAACTTAAGAACACTTTTAAAGCTAGTACTAGGCATAGTATTACTAGCCTTTATATGCTTTGGCATAATAAAAAATGCACAGATTGCCACAAGGATTGCGAAAATTGCAGATGATAAGAAAATCCAATGCCAGCTGGATATTTTCATGATTAAGGTGCCAATGGCGGGAGCAATAGAAGGAGCTATCATCATAATTAGCATCACAAGTGAGAATACTTTCGCCGCTTCTTTTCCTTCTGCATTATCACGAATAGTTGCAGGAACAACAACAACAGCCATACCGCCACCAATTGATTGCAAGCAACGCCAAAGCCAAAAAAACGCCAGAGAATCGACTAAAGCCAACACTAAACTGCAAACACCAAACACCAGTAAACCTAATGACATAATTGGCTGACGGCCAAATTTATCAGATAGTGGTCCGCCAACTAACTGACCAATTGCCATCCCGAAAACATACATGCTGACGGTAATCGCAATCAAAGAAGTGTCGACATTGAAATCAGTTGCAATGATTGGAATCGCTGGCAGATAACTATCGATCGCGTATGGAGTCATCGCAAAAACAGCAGCAAGTAACAGAATTAAGCTTTTAGATATGGATTGTTGCATTTACACCTCTAAAGTACCTTTCCAGAAAGATACTAGCTAGATTTTACCTTTCTAGCAAGATATATTACTTGCAACACCCACTGATTAAATGAATAGATTTTGCCAAAACAGGAAAGTGTCGATAGCATTTTACAATCAACAAAAATTAATTGGCCTGAAGCATACGACCATATTTCTCCGTCGATTCTTAAATTGCTCAGAGCTCATCATCACATCAGAACAGATCTCGAAGAGCTATTAGGTCATTACCAAATACAAGGTGCAGACTTCGGTATTCTGGCAACCTTAAGAAGAAGTGGCGAGCCTTATTGTTTGTCACCAACCACCCTTTACCACTCTCTACTATTCAGTTCAGGCGGTTTAACAAAAGTCCTAAACAGGATGAAGCAAGCTGAGCTAATAGAAAGACTGGATAATCCTGACGACAAACGTAGTAAGCTGGTTAAGTTATCACCAATGGGAAAAGAACTGGTTGACGCTATCATCGTTGAACTTCATAAAAATGAACAAAAAAAATTAGCAATTTTGTCAGAAGATGAGATAAAACAGCTAGATATACTACTTAGTAAACTACTCTTGAGTTGGAATTAACACTCAACAGCAATAAAAAATGCCAGCTAAATGTTAGCTGGCATTTTATCTATTTCTATTCATTAATGATGATTTGTAGTCAATGACTTATTGGCAAGTTTAGCAAAGTAACGTTTAGATTCTGCCCTCACCTTTGGCGCAAGTAAAATAGCAGACGTCATCGTCGGAATAGCCATTAAGGCATATGCCGCATCAATAATATTAACAATTTCTTGAATACTTGCCGTTGCAGCAAATAAAATCGCACACAAGAAAAAGTACTGATATAAACGTAACCGTTGACGACCAAATAAAAATGCAAAGCACTGGCCACCATAAAATGCTTGAGTAAAAATGGTACTGATACTGAAGAACACCACACACAATATCAACAGATAAGGCCCTACTCCTGGCATTGTCATTTCAAAGGCTTGGGCAGATAAATTAACACCTTGTGCTTCACCTGTTTGCCAAACCCCAGAAATCAAAATTATCATTGCTGTTGCAGTACACACTAACAAAGTGTCAATGGCTGGACCAAGCATAGCGACAAGGCCTTCTTTAACAGGTTCATTGGTTCTCGCACTACCATGAGCCATTACTTCGGTACCAATACCCGCTTCATTTGAAAAAGCCGCACGACGAATGCCAATTAGCATAGTACCTAATATGCCGCCTCCAACTGAGTTTAATGAAAAAGCCTCTGTAAAAATTAATGCAAAGTAATGAGGTATTTCAGTTATATGAGTCGCAATAACATAAAAAGCACAGCTCATATAAATGAGGATCATCAATGGCACCACCTTTGATGCCACAGATGCAATACGTTTGATCCCGCCTAAAATAACGCTAGCAACAATCAGCATAACGACGATACCCAGTGATAAATCGATCCAAAAAGTAGATTCATTAGCTGGAAAATATCCTGGTTTTACAATTAGCCATTCACGAATAATCTGTACCAGTTGATTAGAGTTAAATAATGGAAAGTTACCCACTAGGCCTACAACACAAAAGAAAACTGCTAAAAAGTGCCACTTTTTAGATAACCCTTGAGTAATAATGTACATAGGGCCACCTTGTACATCGCCATTTTCATCTTTACCTCGATACATTATCGCTAAGGTACAAGTAAAAAATTTGGTCGCCATTCCAACAATGGCACTGATCCACATCCAAAAAATAGCGCCTGGACCACCCACCATGATTGCGACAGCGACACTGCCGATGTTGCCCATTCCAACGGTACCTGCCATTGCACTGGAGAGTGCACCAGCGTGACTAATATGCCCTTCTGCACCTTTATCTGGATGTTTACCCCTTACAATATTAATGGCATGACCAATATATCGAAACGGAATAAACCTCGAATAAATAAGGAAAAAAAGCCCTCCACCCACAAGTAATACCAACATATGTGGGCCCCAAGCTAAATCGGCTATTTGGGCAGTAATAGAAACAAGAGACATGAAAAGTTATATTTTTGTTAAATGTAACTATTGAAAATACGGACAAAAACCGCTTTGTGCAATGATAAATCAGCGTAAACTATGACAATTAACGGTTAATTCAAAGGCAATAATATGGCAAAAATCGAAATTTTAGTCGGTACAACGCAAGGTGGTACTGAATATGTAGCAGACGATATGGCTGCAGAATTAGACAAATTAGGCCACGAAACTCAAATACATCTCGCTCCTAATTTATCTGAATTAGATCCCAAATCCCTATGGATGATCGTCAGTTCTACACATGGAGCTGGTGATCTTCCCGACAATATAGCGCCTTTTTATCAACAATTGATCGCCACAAATGATGATCTTACAGAGCTAAAATATGCGTTATGCGCTATTGGTGATTCAAGTTACGATACTTTTTGCCAAGGCCCAGAAAAAATAATTTCAAGGTTAGATCAACTCGGTGCAATCTCATTTGTGAATAAGATCCAAATCGATGTTCAAATGGATCCAGTACCTGAAGATGCCGCGCTTGCTTGGTTAGCTCAATGGCAATCGTCGATCACTCCCACTAATTAAGTTAACATCTTCATTTATACTCACAAAATTAGCCAACCTTATCCACAATAAGTTAATTTACAAGATAACTATGTGGATAAGGTATTATTTTATCCGATCATAACTTTGTATTGATCCACACCTGATCTGGTTAAAGATCCCCCCTGTGGATAAGTAGCCGATCTATCCCCAACTTATATTGAATTAGATCGCAGTTAGATCACAAGATCGTTTATCTATTACCCATTGAATATAAAGAAAAATTAGGCTTACCCACAGAAAAGCACGATCCTAATAATAAACATAACAAAGAGATCTTTAAAAAGATCTTAAGATCTATTAAGCAAACCTCCTCTGATCGAAAGACGAAAATTGATCATTCCCGAAAAGCAAACCAGGTGCTAAAATACTCGGCTCAGAGAGTCTTTCGTTTAAAGATCTAAATTAGAAATTTATTTTATCCAAGGTTACAAAATGCATTTTCATGAACGGTTTGATGTAATTGTTGTTGGTGGTGGTCATGCCGGAACCGAAGCAGCCTTAGCTGCTGCCAGAATGGGATCAAAAACCCTATTACTGACACACAATATTGATACCCTTGGACAAATGTCTTGTAATCCAGCCATTGGTGGGATTGGCAAAGGCCATTTGGTAAAAGAAATTGATGCCTTAGGCGGTGCAATGGCAACCGCAACTGACTTTGCAGGTATCCAATTTAGAACATTAAATTCAAGCAAAGGCCCAGCTGTTAGAGCGACTCGTGCACAAGCTGATAGAGCTTTGTATCGTCAAAAAATACAACAAATTTTACAACATCAACCCAATCTACGTATTTTTCAACAAGCTGTAGACGATTTAGTTGTTGAAAACAATAAAGTTTTAGGTGTTGTTACTCAAATGGGCTTAGCATTTGAAGCCCCAAGCGTTGTATTAACAACCGGTACTTTCCTAAGTGGTAAAATTCATATTGGCTTAGAAAATTACAGCGGCGGAAGAGCAGGTGATCCACCTGCAATTGCACTCGCTAATAGACTAAAAGAATTACCAATTCGTGTTGGACGTCTAAAAACGGGCACGCCACCAAGAATTGATGCAAACACGATTGATTTCGATAAAATGCAAGAACAAAAAGGTGACAGTCCGTTACCTGTCATGTCATTCATTGGTGATGTTAGCCAGCATCCTGAACAAGTTTCTTGTTACATCACACATACCAATGAAAAAACTCACGATATTATTCGTGGAGGACTCGATCGTAGCCCAATGTACTCAGGTGTTATTGAAGGAATTGGTCCAAGATATTGCCCATCGATCGAAGATAAAATTAATCGTTTTGCAGACAAAAACTCCCATCAAATTTTTATTGAACCAGAAGGGTTAACCACTAATGAGATCTACCCTAATGGGATCTCAACAAGTCTACCTTTCGATGTACAATTAAATTTGGTTAGATCTATTCAAGGTATGGAAAATGCTGAGATCATTCGTCCTGGATACGCCATTGAATATGATTATTTTGATCCAAGAGATCTTAAAAACTCTTTAGAAACTAAAAATATTGATGGTTTATTCTTTGCTGGACAAATTAACGGCACAACCGGATATGAAGAAGCGGGTGCACAAGGTTTGTTAGCTGGAATGAATGCATCATTGCAAGTACAAGGCAAAGAAGTTTGGTGTCCAAGACGAGATCAGGCATACATTGGCGTATTGGTTGACGATTTATCAACACTTGGCACAAAAGAACCTTACCGCATGTTTACCAGTCGTGCTGAATACCGTTTGTTACTTCGTGAAGACAATGCTGATTTACGTCTCACTGAAAAAGGCCGTGAATTAGGCTTAGTTGATGATGAGCGCTGGCAGAAGTTTAGTGAAAAACAAGAGTTAATTGAAACTGAATTACAGCGTTTACGCAGTAATTGGGTTCATAAAAACTCACCGTTACTGGATGTATTGAATCCTGAATTAAATACACCTATTTCACGTGAAGCATCATTTGAAGATTTATTACGTCGTCCAGAAATGGATTACGGTAAATTAATGAGTTTAGAAGGTTTCGGCCCAGGTGTTGACGATCCGCGTGCTGCAGAGCAAGTTCAGATCCAAGTGAAATATTCAGGCTATATTCAAAGACAGCAAGGTGAAATTGACAAAGCAATCCGTCATGAAACGACAGTTTTACCATTGGATTTGGATTATCAAGAAGTGCAAGGTTTGTCGAATGAGGTCATTGCTAAGATGAATGAGCATAAACCTGAAACCATTGGCCAAGCTTCACGTATTTCTGGAATGACCCCAGCCGCAATTTCAATTTTACTGGTTCACCTTAAAAAACGTGGTTTATTACGTAAAAGCGCATAAATCGCAGTAAAAAGTTGTGTTTTAACCAATAAGGGAAGCATTGAGACTTCCCTTAGTCATTTCTGCCATTCATAATACCCGATGATTAACGATTCCCTTTGATTTAGAGGTCACTTAGCGTGTTAGCCGATCAACTTAAGATTTATCTTGCTGAAACTGGTATATCAGCAACAGAAACTCAACAACAACAGCTTGTTGGGTTTGTTACCATGCTAAACAAATGGAATAAAGCTTATAACTTAACTTCGGTTAGAGATCCTGAACAGATGTTAATCCGTCATGTTATGGACAGTTTAGTGGTTTCTCCTTATCTTAAAGGGCAGCGTTTTATTGATGTTGGGACTGGACCTGGTTTACCTGGGATCCCACTAGCAATTCTTAATCCCGATAAAGAGTTTGTGTTACTTGATAGTTTAGGAAAACGTATTCGTTTTCAAAAACAGGTTCAATTTGAATTAAAGATCAATAACATTACTTCAGTTGAAAGTCGTGTTGAGGCTTATGAGCCCGAGCAAAAATTTGATGGCGTAATTAGCCGTGCTTTTGCATCAATTGAAGACATGTTGACTTGGTGTCATCACTTACCAGCTGACAATGGCCAATTTTATGCGCTTAAAGGCCAACTTAGTGATGCAGAAATGGCCAGTATTCCTAACGAGTTTACAGTCACTGAAACCATTTCGTTAACAGTGCCAAAGCTCGATGAACAAAGACATCTGTTAAAACTGACCAAGAAATAATAGTCAGGAAAAAAATAAATATTATCGGACATCGTAAATAAGTCCTTAGGGTGAACACGTGGGTAAAATCATTGCCGTAGCCAACCAGAAAGGTGGCGTTGGAAAAACAACAACTTGTGTTAATTTAGCAGCATCACTTGCAGCCACAAAACGCAAAGTGCTGTTAATCGATCTTGATCCGCAAGGTAATGCCACTATGGGCAGCGGTGTCGACAAATATGAAGTTGAAAATACCGCATACGAATTGCTTGTTGAAGAAAAGCCGTTCGAAGAGATAGTGATCAAAGATACGACCGGTAAATATGATCTTATTGCGGGTAATGGTGATGTAACTGCAGCAGAAATTAAGCTGATGGAGTTTTTTGCAAGAGAAATTCGATTAAAAAATGCTTTGGCAGCAGTAAAAGATGATTATGATTTCATTTTTATTGACTGTCCGCCGTCGCTCAACATGTTGACGGTCAATGCGATGTCTGCCGCTGATTCTGTATTAGTGCCAATGCAGTGTGAATATTATGCATTAGAAGGATTAACTGCATTGATCGATACCATCACCAAATTAGGTGCGATGGTTAACCCTAATTTGAGCATCGAAGGGATCTTACGAACCATGTATGATCCTCGAAATCGTTTATCTAATGATGTGTCCGATCAGCTAAAACAACATTTTGGCGAAAAAGTATATCGCACCGTTATTCCAAGAAATATCCGTTTAGCTGAAGCGCCTAGTTTTGGTGCTCCTGCGATGTATTATGATAAATCAAGTGCTGGCGCCAAAGCCTATTTAGCTTTAGCGGGTGAAATTATTCGCCGTGCAGAGCAACAAACAGAATCAAAGTAAGCGTAAGGGAATAAAATGACGTTAAAAAAACGTGGTTTAGGTAAAGGTTTGGATGCATTACTAAGCAATAGTAGCGCTGCGAATAGAAAAACAGAACAGACTCAACCTAACATCAATATCGACCAAGCGCCGAAAGAAGATGGTTTATTAATGCTAGATGTGGATTTATTGCAATCTGGTAAATATCAGCCGCGTAAAGACATGTCACCAGAAGCACTGGATGAATTAGCTGAATCTATTAAGTCACAAGGTATCATTCAGCCTATTGTTGTTCGTAAAGTTGATGCTGAAAGATACGAAATCATTGCTGGCGAACGTCGTTGGAGAGCATCGCAAATTGCTCAATTAGAGCAAGTTCCTTGTATTGTTAAGCAAGTACCTGATGAATCCGCCGTAGCAATTGCCTTGATTGAAAATATCCAGCGTGAAGACCTTAATGCAATGGAAGAAGCCATTGCATTACAACGTTTACTTGAAGAATTTGAATTAACCCATCAACAAACGGCTGATGCTGTCGGAAAATCTAGAGCAAGTGTTTCTAACTTATTACGATTAAACAGTTTAAATGAGCCAGTAAAACGTTTATTAGAGTATGGCGATATTGATATGGGTCACGCTCGAGCATTATTGGCTATTGAAGGTGATGAGCAAACAAACCTTGCTCGATTAGTCGCTTCTAAAGAAATGACAGTTCGTGAAACTGAACGATTAGTGAATAAAGCCCTAAATCCTACCAAAGAAGCCGAAAAGCCAGCTAAAGATCATGATGTAACCCGCTTGGAGCAACAGTTAATTGAAAAATTAGGTGCTAAAGTGGCTATAAATCATGGCAGTAAAGGTAAAGGTAAAATTGTAATAAACTACCAAGATCTTGCTGAATTAGATGGAATACTTAGCAAAATTCACTAAATCCTCCAACAAAGTCATTTCAATAGTAACTTTGTAACAAGGCGTAAATTTGAGATTTTAGAAATTTAGTCTCAAATCACGCCTAATATCACTGTTTAACCTCTCATCAAAGTTGCAAACAAGGTGTGAAAAGGTATACTTTGCATGCTTTTTTTCCTGTCTGAGTTGTTAATGATCACATTAACCGCCCAGAAGAGAAATAAGCATTAATGCGGAGATTAAAAATTGAGTAAGGTTTTAGCGCGTCGTGGCCGGTGGTCAGCCTATAGAATAGTGTTGTTGCAGGCGGCGGTAGCTGGGGGAACTTCAATTTTATTTTTCGCTCTGTGGGGAGCTCAGTATGGCTTATCTGCTTTAGCAGGTGGTCTCATTGCTGTACTCCCTAATTTTGTATTCGCAACCCTTGCTTTCTCTCATGCGGGAGCTAAAGCGTCAGGAAAAGTCGTTTGGATGTTTTTCTTGGGGGAAGCGGTAAAGTTGCTGCTAACCATTGTGTTATTCGCCATTGCATTTGGCATGCTGAAAACGCCATTTATGCCGTTATTTAGCTGTTATTTGTTGGCGCTATTAATACCTTGGACAGCCCCTTTATACTTCAAGCAAAATTAAGTGAGATTAATCATGGCGACAACTGGTGAAGCATTAAATGCTTCCGAGTATATCCAGCATCACCTGACTAATGCGAAAATGTGTTCTGCTGATGGCGGAATTGCTTTTAACTATGCATGTCAAGATGCCGGGTTTTGGACTTGGCACATTGACTCACTTTTGTTTTCAGTAGGTCTTGGGGTTCTATTTTTGTGGGCATTCTTCAAAGTAGGACAAAAAGCAACAACTGGCGTTCCAGGTAAATTTCAATGTTTCGTTGAAATGTGCGTGGAAGGTGTAGATAAAATCGTTAAAGACTCATTTCATGGTCGTAACGCGGTTATCGCACCATTAGGTCTGACTATTTTTGTCTGGGTTTTCCTGATGAATTTAATGGACTTAATTCCGGTTGACTTTGTACCTGAAGCCGCAAACAGATTTTTAGGTGTTCCTTACCTTAAAATTGTACCAACAACTGACTTAAACGTAACTCTAGGTATGGCCTTGAGTGTGTTCGCGTTGATTGTTTTTTACAGTATTAAAGTTAAAGGATTTGGTGGTTTCACAAAAGAAATGACCTTACAACCTTTCAACCATTGGTCACTGATTCCAGTTAACTTGATTTTGGAAACAGTTACTTTGGTTGCGAAGCCGATTTCATTGTCGCTTCGTCTGTTTGGTAACCTGTATGCAGGTGAGTTGATCTTTATTCTGATAGCACTGATGCCTTGGTGGGCTCAGTTCGCATTATCAGTGCCTTGGGCTATTTTCCATATTTTGGTTATTGTGCTGCAGGCGTTTATCTTCATGATGCTTACGATTGTATATCTAAGCATGGCACATGAAGAACATTAATTTAATAAAATTAGTTATTTATCGGAGATAAAATGGAAACTGTAATTAGCTTTACAGCAATAGCTGTTGCAATCATGATTGGCTTAGCAGCGCTAGGTACTGGTATTGGCTTTGCTATCTTAGGTGGTAAGTTCTTAGAAGCTTCAGCTCGTCAACCAGAACTTGCTCCAGCATTACAAACTAAGATGTTCATCGTAGCTGGTCTACTTGATGCGATCTCAATGATTGCAGTTGGTGTTGCATTATTCTTCGTATTCGCTAACCCATTCTTAGGTCAATTAGCTGGCTAATCGCCCCCCTTAGAAGGAGTTGTCGTTATGAGTATTAACGCTACCCTGCTAGGCCAAGCGATTTCTTTTGCACTCTTCGTGTGGTTTTGCATGAAGTTTGTATGGCCGCCATTGATGAACGCTATCGAAGAACGCCAGAAGAAAATTGCCGATGGGCTAGCTGATGCAGGACGTGCTGCAAAAGATCTAGAGTTGGCTCAAGCGAAAGCTAATGAGCAACTAAAAGAAGCGAAGGCGACTGCTAATGAAATTATTGAGCAAGCTAATAAGCGCAAAGCTCAAATAGTTGAAGAAGCTAAAATTGAAGCTGATACCGAACGTGCGAAAATTATCGCTCAAGGTCAAGCTGAAATTGAAAACGAACGTAATCGCGTTAAAGATGACTTGCGTAAGCAAGTTGCTACTCTTGCCGTAACTGGTGCAGAGAAAATTCTTCAACGTTCGATTGATCCAGAAGCTCACAGTGACATAGTTAATAAACTTGTTGCTGAAATTTAATTAAGGAATCGGAGTTATGGCTGAAATAAGCACCATTGCTCGTCCTTATGCAAAGGCAGCTTTTGATTTTGCTGTTGAACACAAAGCAATTGAAGATTGGGCAGAAATGCTTAACTTCGCGGCATTGGTAAGTGAAAACGAATCAATTAAACCGTTGCTTGGTGGTTCATTGGCTAGTGCACAACTTGCCTCACTATTTATCGAAGTATGTGGTGAGCAAATGAATGCGCAAGGTCAGAACCTTATTAAGGTGATGGCTGAAAACGGTCGTTTAGAGATACTACCAACAGTATCTTTACTTTTTGCTGAATACCGCAATGAGTGGGCTAAAGAAGTTGAAGCAACTGTTGTTTCAGCGACTGAGCTGAGCTCTGAGCAACAAGAGCAAATTAGTGTTTCTCTTGAGAAACGTCTCGCACGCAAAGTTAAGCTGAATTGTAGTGTAGATGCATCGCTTATTGGCGGTGTAATTATTAAATCAGGCGACCTAGTCATCGATGGCTCGGTTAGCGGTAATTTATCGCGCTTGTCTGATAAGCTACAATCGTAATTGGGAGTTTGAGCATGCAACTGAATTCCACTGAAATCAGCGATCTGATTAAGCAGCGGATCGAGCAGTTCGACGTCGTTAGTGAAGCTCGCAACGAAGGTACAATCGTTGCAGTAAGTGACGGCATCATTCGCATTCACGGCCTTGCCGATGTAATGCAAGGTGAAATGATCGAACTGCCTGGTGGCCGTTTTGCAATCGCGTTGAACTTAGAACGTGATTCTGTCGGTGCCGTAGTAATGGGTCCTTATGCTAATTTAGCAGAAGGCGCAAAAGTTAAGACCACTGGTCGTATTCTTGAAGTACCAGTAGGTCGTGGTTTATTAGGCCGCGTAGTTAACACCCTTGGTGAGCCAATTGACGGTAAAGGACCAATCGATAACGATGGTTTCTCTCCTGTTGAAGTAATTGCTCCTGGTGTAATTGAGCGCCAATCAGTAGATCAACCAATCCAAACTGGTTATAAAGCCGTTGATTCTATGATCCCAATTGGTCGTGGACAACGTGAATTGATCATTGGTGACCGTCAGACTGGTAAAACAGCGATGGCTATCGATGCAATTATCAACCAGAAAGATTCAGGCATTAAATGTGTATACGTAGCTGTAGGCCAAAAGGCTTCTACAATTGCAAACGTAGTACGCAAGCTTGAAGAGCACGGTGCACTAGCTAACACTATCGTTGTAGTAGCAACAGCTTCTGAAGCTGCAGCATTACAATACTTAGCACCTTACTCAGGTTGTTCAATGGGTGAATACTTCCGTGACCGCGGTGAAGATTCTTTAATCGTATATGATGATCTATCTAAGCAAGCAGTTGCTTACCGTCAGATCTCTCTACTATTGAAGCGTCCACCAGGACGTGAAGCATACCCAGGTGATGTATTCTATCTACATTCTCGTTTATTAGAACGTGCTTCACGTGTAAACGAAATCTACGTAGATAAATTCACTAACGGTGAAGTAAAAGGTAAAACCGGTTCTTTAACTGCGTTACCGATTATTGAAACCCAAGCAGGTGATGTATCTGCATTCGTACCGACCAACGTAATTTCTATTACAGATGGTCAGATCTTCCTTGAGACTGACTTATTTAACTCTGGCTTACGTCCAGCTGTTAACCCTGGTATTTCTGTTTCTCGTGTTGGTGGTGCGGCTCAGACTAAGATCATCAAGAAACTGTCTGGTGGTATTCGTACCGCGTTAGCACAGTATCGAGAGCTTGCTGCGTTCTCACAATTTGCATCTGACTTAGATGATGCAACTCGTGCTCAACTTGAGCATGGTGAGCGTGTTACCGAACTTATGAAGCAAAAGCAATATGCTCCAATGAGCATCGCTGCCCAAGCTATCTCAATCTTCGCAGCTGAAAAAGGCTACTTGAAGACTGTTGAATTAAGTAAAATCGGTAGCTTCGAAGCTGCTCTGCTTTCATTCATGAACAGCGAACATGCTGAGCTTGTTAATACTATTAATGAAACTGGCGATTACAACGCAGACATTGAAAGTCAATTAAAAGCTGGCCTGGACAAGTTCATTGAAACCCAAACCTGGTAATAATTATCGAGGTGTCGTAAGGCGCCTCAGGTCCCAGATTGGAGAGTAGAAATGGCCGGCGCTAAAGAGATTAAAACCAAGATCGCGAGTGTTAAAAACACTCAAAAGATCACTTCTGCAATGGAAATGGTGGCTGCCAGCAAAATGCGCAAAGCGCAGGATCGCATGGAGTCGAGCCGTCCATATGCAGAGCATATGCGTAAGGTGATCGGTCACGTAGCGCAAGGTACTCTTGAATATAAACATCCATATTTGGAAGTTCGAGATGCCAAGCGGGTTGGTTACATTGTTGTGTCAACCGACCGTGGCCTTTGTGGTGGTCTGAACGTTAACCTTTTCAAAAAGGTTGTGTCAGATGTGAAGGATTGGAAAGACCAAGGGGCAGAAGTTGAATTTTGTCCAATTGGTGCACGAAGTGTGCAATTCTTCAATAGCTTTGGTGGAGAAATCTCTGCCCATGCCTCAGGTTTAGGCGATGCGCCTAAGTTAGCCGATTTAATCGGTACCGTGAGAGTTATGCTACAAGCTTACAACGAAGGCAAACTGGATCGTCTGTTTATCGTATTCAACAAATTTGTGAATACTATGACTCAGACTCCTGTGATCGAACAGCTGCTACCTTTACCTAAATCGGAAGAAGAAGTAGCTAAGTATCCTTGGGATTACATTTACGAGCCAGATCCAAAAGATATTTTGGAAGTATTGTTGACTCGTTATGTTGAGTCTCAAGTTTATCAAGGTGTTGTTGAGAATATTGCGTCTGAACAGGCTGCCCGTATGGTAGCAATGAAGGCTGCAACTGATAACGCTGGTGAGCTGATCGATGATCTGCAATTAGTCTATAACAAGGCACGACAAGCTGCGATTACGCAAGAATTGTCGGAGATTGTTTCAGGCGCTGCAGCGGTTTAGGTTAGGTAACTAATAAAGTTTAGAGGATTAATCATGAGCACAGGTACTGTTGTCCAAGTAATTGGCGCGGTTGTGGACGTAGAGTTTCCACAAGATTCTGTACCTCAGGTATATGACGCTCTGAAGATCACAGGTGAAGGCGACTGTAATGGCTTGGTGCTGGAAGTTCAGCAACAGCTAGGTGGTGGTGTAGTTCGTGCCATCGCTATGGGTTCTTCTGATGGTCTGCGTCGTGGTCTAGAGGTAGCAAACTCAGGTTCACCAATTTCTGTTCCGGTTGGGGTTGCAACCCTTGGCCGTATCATGAACGTATTGGGTGAGCCTATCGATGAAGCGGGTGACATTGGTGAAGAAGAGCGTTATGAAATTCACCGTGAAGCACCTTCATACGAAGATCAGTCAAACACAACTGAACTTTTAGAGACTGGTATCAAGGTTATCGACCTTGTTTGTCCATTCGCTAAGGGTGGTAAAGTTGGTTTATTTGGTGGTGCTGGTGTTGGTAAAACCGTCAACATGATGGAATTAATCAACAACATCGCAAAAGCACACTCAGGTCTTTCTGTATTCGCTGGTGTTGGTGAGCGTACTCGTGAGGGTAACGACTTCTACTACGAAATGAAAGATTCTGGCGTTCTCGACAAAGTAGCCATGGTATATGGTCAAATGAACGAGCCTCCAGGAAACCGTTTACGTGTAGCATTGTCTGGTTTGACAATGGCTGAAAAATTCCGTGACGAAGGTCGTGACGTACTGTTATTCGTTGATAACATCTACCGTTACACTTTGGCCGGTACTGAAGTATCTGCACTATTAGGCCGTATGCCTTCTGCAGTAGGTTACCAACCAACACTAGCTGAAGAAATGGGTGTTCTACAAGAACGTATTACTTCAACTAAGTCTGGTTCTATTACCTCTGTACAAGCGGTATATGTACCTGCGGATGACTTAACCGATCCGTCACCAGCAACAACCTTCGCTCACTTAGACGCGACTGTTGTACTGTCTCGTAACATTGCTTCGCTAGGTATTTACCCAGCGGTTGACCCATTGGATTCGACTTCTCGTCAATTAGATCCATTAGTTGTTGGTCAAGAGCATTACGATGTAGCAAACGGCGTACAAACTGTACTTCAACGCTACAAAGAGCTAAAAGACATTATTGCTATCTTGGGTATGGATGAATTATCTGATGAAGATAAAACAACTGTATTCCGCGCACGTAAGATTGAGAAATACTTATCTCAACCTTTCTTCGTAGCAGAAGTCTTTACAGGTTCTCCTGGTAAGTACGTTTCTCTTAAAGACACTATCCGTGGCTTCAAGGGTATCTTGAATGGTGAGTTTGATCACATTCCAGAGCAAGCGTTCTACATGGTTGGTTCAATCGACGAAGCTGTCGAGAAAGCTAACAAAAAGAAATAACTGAGCATTAGCTTAGTATTTTAGGAGATCTTGATGGCAGCCATGACAGTCAAACTTGATATAGTAAGTGCAGAGAACAGCATGTACAGCGGTGACGTGACCTTCTTAGAAGTGAGCGGTACTGAAGGTGAGTTAGGTATTATGCCTAACCATGCTCCTTTGCTAACTAAAATCAAACCTGGCATGGCGCGCATGATTAAGGAAGATGGAAGTGAAGATGTATTGTATTTATCAGGTGGTATCCTGGAAGTACAACCAACTTCAATTTCTGTACTTGCTGACGTCGCTATGCGTGCCGATGATATTGATGAGCAAGCTGCACTTGAAGCTAAGCAACGCGCAGAAGCGAGTATCGCTAATGCAGGCGCTGACTTTGATTACGAAGCTGCAACAATCGAATTAGCTAAATCTTTAGCTCAACTTCGTGTTGTTGAAACCATCAAAAAGAACATTGCCAGATAAAGGTTATTGTTTTAAAAAGGCGACCCAAGGGTCGCCTTTTTTGTGTCTGTTATTTAAATGTCCCTCACCAGGTGTGTCACTAACCATAGTTAATGAACCAGAATAAGCAGAGAACTGCACATTTCCATTTCTAACATTCAATATCTGCGATAAAATAAACGGCTACTAACTCAATTGTTGCTCAAGGAATCCTGATGTCATTAAATGTTGTCATTCTCGCTGCTGGTAAAGGAACACGGATGCGTTCAGACTTGCCAAAAGTACTACACCCCATTGCTCATAAAAGCATGGTACAACATGTTATTGATACCGCTAATTCGCTTGGTAGTAGTGCTATTCAGCTGGTTTATGGTTATGGCGCAGATAAACTTCAAACTGTTTTAGGTGAACAAGCTGTAAATTGGGTTCTACAAGCTGAGCAATTAGGTACTGGCCATGCTGTGGCTCAAGCTAATCCAAACATTAATGACGACGACACCGTGTTAATTCTTTATGGTGATGTGCCTCTAATACAGCTGTCGACCTTAGAAAAGTTATTAGCAGCAAGACCAGAAAACGGTATGGCTATTTTAACGGTCAATTTAGTTAACCCAACAGGTTATGGTCGAATTGTTCGCGAAGCGGGTAACGTGGTTGGTATTGTTGAGCAAAAAGACGCTAATGCTGAGCAGTTACTGATTCAAGAAGTAAACACCGGCATCATGGCGGTTCCTGGTAAACAACTTAAATCTTGGTTAGGTCGCTTATCAAATGCTAATGCTCAAGGTGAATACTATCTAACGGATATTGTTGCCATGGCAAAAGAAGATGGTGTGGCCATCGATACAGCCCAACCTGAATCAGCTGTAGAAGTTGAAGGGGCGAATAATCGCATTCAACTTGCACAACTTGAAAGAGCTTATCAGGCAAGAGCGGCTGAAAAATTAATGCTTGAAGGTGCAAACCTTCGTGATCCTGCTCGACTTGATATTCGCGGTGATGTCAGTGTCGGCATGGATGTAATGATTGATATCAATGTTATTTTCCAAGGAAAAGTGACGATTGGTAATAACGTGACGATTGGTGCTGGTGCCATTCTTATTGACTGTGAGATTGCTGATAACGCTGAAATTAAACCTTATTCAATAGTCGAAGGCGCCAAGCTAGGTAAAGCTGCTAGTGCTGGGCCATTTGCTCGTTTACGCACAGGTGCAGAACTCAAAGAAGATGCCCATATTGGTAACTTTGTTGAAATGAAAAAAGCGGTATTGGGTGAGGGGTCTAAAGCGGGTCATTTAGCTTACCTAGGTGATGCGAGTATTGGTCGCGGTGTAAATATTGGTGCTGGTACTATTACGTGTAATTACGATGGTGCAAATAAATTCCAAACGACTATTGAAGATGATGTGTTTGTCGGTAGCGACTCGCAACTTATTGCGCCAGTGACTATTGGGAAAGGCGCCACATTAGGTGCTGGTTCTACGATTGCTAAAGATGTCGGCGAGGGTGAGTTAGTTATTACTCGTGTTAAGCAGCGTCACATTAGTGGTTGGGCAAGACCAGTCAAAAAGCCTAAATCATAAAATTGAGCTTTAAAAACTGACATAAAATCAGTTTATTAATCAAATTTATAAACGGTCTGTTAAAACAGGCCGTTTTTTTATGCCTAATGAAACTGGATATTAATTGTTTGAAATATTGTCTAAAAAGTTTCGTTTGTTTATAATTATCTTTCGAATCGAAACTTATGGTTATTATGAACAAACGTAATACACAACAACGCAGACATAATATTATCAGTATTTTATCTCAACAAGGTGAGGTGAGTGTTGATGAGTTGGCGTTACGGTTTGAAACTTCTGAAGTCACAATCCGAAAGGACTTAGCGACATTAGAAGAAGCAGGATTATTGCTGCGTCGTTATGGTGGCGCAGTTGCGGTTCCTGATGAGGTTACTCAACAGTTTAGCTCCAAAATTGCTCCAAATAAGTTGTCTATTGCTAAAAAAGCTGCGCAACTTATTAAAGATCATAATCGCATTATTATTGATAGTGGCAGTACAACATCAGGTCTTATTCAGCAGCTTGATAATTTGCGGGGCTTATTAGTCATGACTAATTCCCTGCAATTAGCGAATGCTATTCATGAATTAGAAAATGAACCGACTTTATTGATGACCGGTGGTACTTGGGATCCGCATTCTGAGTCTTTCCAAGGACAAATTGCCGAACAAGTACTGCGCTCTTATAACTTTGATCAACTCTTCATTGGTGCTGATGGTATTGACCTTGAGCGTGGAACAACTACGTTTAATGAATTAACTGGTCTCAGTAAAGTGATGGCTGAAGTATCACGAGAGGTTATTGTGATGCTTGAATCAGATAAGTTTGGTCGCAGAATTCCCAACCTCGAGCTTGCCTGGGGAAACATCAGTGTTTTAGTGACTGATGACAGATTACCTGCGGATATGGTCAACAAAATTACTCAATATGGCGTTAAAGTCTTATTAGCGCCATATAAAAACAAATAAATCAGTTTTATAAATTAGGTATTAAATTATGTGTGGAATTGTAGGTGCAGTAGCGCAAAGGGATGTGGCAGAAATTTTAGTAGAAGGCTTAAAGCGTCTTGAGTATCGAGGTTATGATTCTGCAGGTGTTGCCATCATCAATCAAGGTGAATTAGGACGGACTCGTCGAGTCGGTAAGGTACAAGAACTAGATGATGCACTAGCAACTTCTCCTTTAGCAGGTGGAACGGGTATCGCTCATACTCGCTGGGCAACTCACGGTGAACCGAGTGAACGTAATGCACACCCTCATTTATCGGAAGGTGATATTGCGGTCGTGCACAATGGTATTATTGAAAACCACAACAAACTGCGTGAGATGTTAAAAGGCTTAGGTTATACCTTCGCATCAGATACTGACACAGAAGTGATTTGTCATTTAGTTCACCATGAATTAAAAAGCCATGACACGTTACTGGCTGCAGTTCAGGCCACAGTAAAACAGCTTGAAGGTGCATACGGAACAGTCGTTGTAGATCGTCGTGATAGCGAGCGTATGGTTGTTGCTCGCAGTGGTAGCCCATTGGTTGTCGGTTATGGCCTAGGCGAAAACTTTGTTGCTTCTGATCAGTTAGCCCTATTACCTGTAACACGTTCATTTGCTTTTTTAGAAGAAGGTGATGTCGCTGAAATTACTCGTCGTGAAGTCAGTATTTTTGATGTTGATGGTAATCCGGTTGAGCGTGAGGTAAAAGAATCTGAAGTGACTCATGATGCTGGCGATAAAGGCGAGTATCGTCATTACATGCTTAAAGAAATTTATGAGCAACCAACAGCAATTGCCCATACTCTTGAAGGCCGAATAGCTGCTGGTAAAGTGTTAGATTCAGCATTTGGTGAGAATGCGGCAGAATTTTTAAAAGACATAAAGCATGTGCAAATCATAGCATGTGGTACCAGTTATCATGCTGGTATGGCAGCCCGTTATTGGTTAGAAGACTGGGCTGGCGTATCGTGTAATGTTGAAATTGCGTCTGAGTTCCGTTACCGCAAATCACATATGTTCCCTAACAGCCTGTTAGTGACTATCTCTCAGTCTGGTGAGACTGCAGATACCTTAGCGGCGATGCGTTTAGCAAAAGAGATGGGCTATAAAGCGACCTTAACTATCTGTAATGCGCCGGGTTCTTCATTAGTTCGTGAGTCTGATATGGCTTATATGATGAAAGCCGGTGTTGAAATTGGTGTGGCATCGACGAAAGCCTTTACAGTACAACTTGCTGGTTTATTAATGCTAACCACTGCAATTGGTCGCCATAACGGCATGAACGAAGAGATGGAAGCTGAGATCACTCAAAGCTTACAATCTATGCCTGCTAAAGTAGAGCAAGCGTTAAGTTTAGATGATGCGATTGCTGAACTTGCAGAAGACTTTGCTGACAAGCACCATGCTTTATTCTTAGGTCGTGGTGATCAATATCCAATCGCGATGGAAGGTGCGCTTAAGTTAAAAGAGATTTCTTACATTCATGCTGAAGCGTATGCATCGGGTGAGCTAAAGCACGGCCCATTAGCACTGATTGATGCCGATATGCCGGTTATTGTTGTTGCGCCAAATAATGAATTGCTTGAAAAGCTTAAATCAAATGTTGAAGAAGTCCGTGCCCGTGGTGGCTTAATGTACGTCTTTGCTGATAAAGATGCAGAGTTCGAATCTGATGACACCATGAAGGTGATTCCGGTTCCACATTGCGATGAGTTTATGGCGCCGCTTATCTATACTATTCCATTACAGTTATTGTCATATCATGTGGCATTAATTAAAGGCACTGATGTGGATCAGCCACGTAACTTAGCGAAATCAGTCACGGTAGAATAATATTTTGGCGTGTTAGCAAAACACTCGTGCACAGTTAAAGTAAAACTCGCGCATCATAACTGTTATTAGTGCAGCCTTTAAACCTCCACGTAAGTCTTACTTATGTGGAGGTTTTTTATTTGTATTTATTAAGCGCGAAAATGCGCTATTTTTACTCAATTTAAAGTAGTTTAATTTCAGAATTGATATGCCAATAACACAATTAATAGAGCGAAATTTTGCTTTATTAAATATGGCTTCTCTACAGGGTGAAAAGTGAATGTTTACACATCTTATGGATTGATTTGGAAATGTTTGTTTTGTGATTTTTATGTGTTTTTCATATTTGTTAAATGCAGTATTTATTTTGGTTTTTTAGGTGCTATTTCGGCATTTTCTCCACATTCTTATCTTTTACTAAAATAGTTATTTTTGACGACAAACAAGGCTTGAGTCCGTTTATTTGCTCGATAAACTGCATGTATCAAATCGTTTCACGAGTCAAAAATGTATGGAAGTTTTCATCAGTTTACTAGGCATGTGTGCCTTGATTGGTTTAGCTATTTTATTGTCAGAAAAACGCAGTGCAATTAAGCCAAGAACGGTAATCGGTGCACTCGCATTTCAAATCGCATTTGGTGCATTTGTCATGTATTTACCGATGGGGCAAAGCATGTTGGATGGCGCATCTAGCGCAGTAATGCATGTGATCAACTATGGTAATGAAGGCTTAGCGTTTGTATTTGGTGATTTAGCTAAATTCAGTGTTGGTTTTATCTTTGTTATTAACGTCCTTTTTGTTGTGGTCTTTATCAGTGCGCTAATTGCTGTGCTGTATTACCTCGGCATTATGCAACTGATAATCGGCGTTATTGGTGGTGGGCTTTCTAAACTATTAGGCACTAGCCGTGCTGAATCATTATCAGCAACCGCCAATATTTTTGTCGGCCCAATTGAGGCGCCATCTATGGTGCGTCCATTTGTAAAACATATGACTCGCTCAGAATTGTTTGCTGTGATGACTGGTGGCCTCGCTTCTGTTGCTGGTGGCACCATGATTGGTTACATACAAATGGGCGTGGACATTAAATACGTTCTTACCGCAGCCTTTATGACGGCTCCTGCTGGATTACTCTTTGCTAAGTTAATGTGGCCTGAAACAGAAACGCCACGCAATGATATTAAGCAAGTCATGGATGAACAAGAAGACAAGCCTACCAATGTCTTGGATGCAGCAGCAAGCGGCGCAGCTATGGGGATGCAACAAGTGCTTGCGGTCTCAGCTCTGCTCATTGCCTTTGTTGGCTTAATAGCCATGGTTAATGGCTTAATTGGTGGTGTTGGTGGTTGGTTTGGTCATGGTGATATCACCATGCAAGCAATCTTAGGTTATTTTTTAGCACCATTAGCTTGGATAATGGGAGTGCCGTGGAGTGAGGCGACTCAAGCAGCTTCATTTATTGGCCAGAAAATGGTTATCAATGAGTTTGTTGCTTATATTGATTTCTTAAAAGTCGCCGAAGATTTGTCGCCTAAAACTCAAATTATCATCAGTTTTGCTTTATGTGGTTTTGCTAACCTTGGTTCATTAGCCATGGTGATTGGTGGACTGGCCGCTCTGTGCCCTGAGCGCCGCCATGATTTAAGTGAAATTGGTATGAAAGCATTGATTGCTGCAGCATTAGCTAACTTAATGAGCGGAACCATTGCAGGCTTATTATTTAGTTTAGCTAACTAGAACACTAATATTTTTATGCCAGCTAAGGTCTTAGTTGGCAACATTGGAGTAAGAGCATGACCCCACACATTAATGCCCCAGAGGGCGCTTTCGCTAAAACAGTATTAATGCCTGGCGATCCGTTACGTGCAAAGTACATTGCAGAAAACTTTTTAGATAACCCAAGACTTGTGACAGATGTACGTAATATGCTGGGTTACACCGGCGAATATAATGGTAAAACTATCTCTGTTATGGGCTCAGGCATGGGGATCCCTTCGATTTCTATTTATGCCAAAGAGCTTATTACCGAATACGGCGTAGAAAACATTATCCGTATTGGTTCTTGCGGCGCCGTTAGCGACAAAATCAAACTAATGGATGTGGTAATGGCAATGGGCGCGAGTACCGACTCTACCGTTAACCGCACTCGCTTTGCTAATACTGATTTTGCCATGATTGCTGATTTTGGTTTATTGCGCTTAGCAACTGATGCAGCAGAAAAACAAGGTACAAGTTATCACGTAGGTAATCTATATTCTTCGGATTTATTCTATTGTGAAGATGAAAGCCGATATGATTTGATGGAAAAATACGGCATTTTAGGTGTTGAAATGGAAGCGGCAGGTCTTTATGGCGTCGCAACAGAATATGGCGCTCGAGCACTTGCTATGATGACGGTGACCGATCATATTAGACAAGGTCTTCACTTAACAGCGGAAGAACGTCAACAAACATTAAATGAAATGATTAAACTGACTTTAGAGGCAGTTAGTCATATCGATTAACCGAGTTCATTCTGCTTGAACATAAGTATGCCGAACTTACTTCTGTCACGAAATAAGTTCGGCATTGTTGTTTCATCGGTGATTAAGCTGAATATTAAAAGCCGAATTTACCGTTACTGTTTTGCCACTCTGTTTGAGCGGGAATGGTTTCAATAGTGTCCCAATGTTCAACGATTTTGCCGTTATCTAAGCGAAATAAATCGTAAAAAGCAACGTGTTGATTCATAAAGGTTCCTTCACTAATCGATAATACAAAGTTACCTTCTCCGAGTATTTTATGGTTTTTACTGACCATCATAGGCATATTCGCAGCAGCAAGTTCACCTAACGCTTTACCTAACCCACTAAGGCCGTCTGCAATTGCTGGGTTGTGTTGAATATAAGCATTGTCATCATTATCAATAAATTGATTAATCTTACTCATATCACCTTTCATTAATATGGTTGCGACAAAATCAGCAACAATCGCTTTATTCGAATCAGTTTTATCTAAATCGGTTACTTCAGTCGCACCGTCGAGCTGCGTTCTACCACTTGGATTAGCGGGGGCGATTGCTTGCAGGTTATCCCAGTGCTCAACAATTTTACCTTCTTCAAAGCGAAATACATCAAAACCTACTTTGGGACCAAAAAAGTTATATTCTGTGTGAGTGAAGGTGTAATCACCATCTTGAAATGCACGTTTAACTTTGACTTTTGCACTTCCTTTTGGGAGTTGCTGCAGTACAGCCCCGAACCCTGCTAATCCGTCCGCAACAGCTAAGTTATGTTGGATATACTTTTCTGGATTGATGTAACCAATCGCTGTTTGCTCGCCCGTTTCGATACTTGATATAACCGCTACTGCTTTTTGCTTATTAGATAATGTTTGTGCGCTTGAGTCTGTCATAGTGATTACTTCCTGATTTGATGTGCATGCGATAAGGCTAAAAAGGCTGGCCGCTAAAAGTGAATGTTTAACAAGAATAGGTGTTGTCATTGTGTTGTCCTCAATTTGCTTGAGAACAATATTAGCGATCGCTGGAGTCACTTGGCAGAGTGTATTTGAGTGTAAAAATGGTGAATATCGAACCTAAAGCAGAATGTTTATTATTATCCAATCTGCTTTAAAAACTGACTTGGTGTGATATTAGTTTGATTTTTAAAGTACTTAACAAAATTGCTGGCATCGTCAAAACCAAAATCATAAGCAACTTGCTGAGAAGGCTTTTTACTGATGACTATATGTCGTTTTATCTCTATAACAGTAAAAGCATCAATCATTTGTTTGGCGGTTAATCCTGTTGCCAACTTACAAATGTGATTTAAGGTTTTATAAGTGGTATTAACTTGGTTGGCATACCAGCTTGCATCTCGAGTTTTCCGGAAGTGTTGCTGCATTAACTCAAAAAAGCGTGCAAGTTTTACATTTTGCTCTAATGACATGTTGTCATGTTTCGCAGCAGGCCTTAATCGATGTAGTATCAATGCCAGCGCTGAGAACAGATACATAACGATGAGATGATCAGTTTGTTGATGATTAAACTCAACAGTGATTTGCTCAAGCAATAAACGGGTTCGCTGGTAAGTTTGTTTATCAAGTTTTAATAGTGGTGAGTGCTGTTGATTAAGGTGTGTTGGGGTGTATTTAGGTAAGCGCATATTAGCATGGACTTGATCTAAAAATGCCTGTGTGAAAATAAGCACTTTACCTTGCGGCTTAGTAGAAAAATCAAATGCATGAACCTGTTCTCGCTGGACTAGTAAGACAGAGCCTGCACAAAAAGGGTAATCATTGAAATCAATCATGTGAACGCCTTCGCCTTGCTCAATATAAATGAGCATAAAGAAGTTCACTTTATGAGGGAGCCGTGGGTCGTGGTCGATATTGGCTCTTTGATATAATGATGCAAGATCAATTATCTCAAGCTCTTCCTCATCTGATTGCTGATGGTTAAAGCCAATATCGGGTATATTCAACGTTAAACTCCACTAGTTCAATCATAAAAGTGTAGTGGAATTAGACACTCCCTAGCAAGTCATGGGATGAAAGTTCATCATGATTAGGTTGTGCGATAATATGTGAATACTTAGGTAAATACTTAGGTGATAAAGTGATTACCTCATTCCTAAACTTGCGACAGTACTGTCTTGCGTGTAATTAATTGCATCCTGACATAATTGTACTTTCTTGGGCTCATCTGATGCTTTAAATTGAGCAATATAAAGATCTAATTCATCACTGGTCTGTTGCGTCATCATCATGTCTTCTATACCCGTTTTATATTGTTCTGTTACCAATTTTTTGATGATGGCAGCCTGTTGTGCAGACTCTTTAGTATCAATATCACTATAAAATACATCGCATATCATTAAGCCTGCCATACCAATTGCATCTTCTGTTGAAAGTTGTTTGGCTGCAAACACAGGACTAGTAAATAAAGTACTGACAATAGCTGCGGTTATTAGTTTTTTCATAATTTCAAACCTTTATTAATTGGATTGGTTTTTCATAAAAATAGATGTTGATAACGCAAAATGTTAATTAAAGAACGATACGGATTTTGTTAACAAGCTCCTTCTGCAGATTTTTTTAGGCTTTTTTATCTATTAAAATCCGCAAATGCGTATATTTTGAGCTTGTTTTATACGCAATGATTAATTCGCTATAGCGATTAAAGGACTGGGATCAGCGTATTTTTCAATAAGCTGTTCAATAAAAGGCTGCACATCTTTATTTCCCCAATCTAAATAACCTCTTAAAAAACCGACTAAATGGCCATTTCCATCAAATATATAGGTCGCTGGTACCACATTGATGGGCAGCATTTTGTTGGCATGTTGCTGGGGATCTATCAGAGTTGGGTAACCTTCAAGTTGATGACGCGTTAAAAAAGCGGCGACTTTTTCATGTTCTTCATCAATTGATACAGGCAAGACAACTAAGTTTCGATGTTTATTATCGACTCTTATTTTATCCATCATGGGGATTTCTTTGATACAGGGAGCGCACCACGTCGCCCATAAATTCATAATAACGAGATTACCTTGATGAGCTTGAAGTGAAACTTCATTACCTGAAAGATCAGTAAATGGCACATGTTCGACTTTACGTGCATGGGTCATTTCAATAAACCGAGACATTATCATCGGCTTTTCAATATTCTCACCCGTAGAATATATTTTCTCTTCAGGCATTGTCGCTTGAGAATAAGGTAAGTAACAGGCAATAACGACACCGAACGTTGCAAATAACTTATTCATTAGAAGACTCCATATTTTGATAATGCAGGGAATGTCGAGAGGTTTGATTAAGTCGAATAAACCAGGCCATCATGAATAAAACCAATAAAAGTGGAAGTAAAAATAACCCCGCAGTAGCCCATGAAAATATCGGCATGTAATGAATTTTTTCGCCGTATCTGTTGACCATGAATTCGATAATTTGTTGCTTCGTTTTACCTTGCTGTAATTGCAAAAAAATTTCGCCTTTGAGCTCATGAGCTATTTTAGTTTGGGACTCAAACAGACTTTGATTGGCTGAAACTGGGCAGCGCAAAGATTTAGCAATATCAAATGCAGTTGTTTTAATTTCTGCTTGGCTATTTGATTGAAAGTGTTCGGGAGTAATCTGCTCTGCCGCAATACTTGCTGCACTAAATAACATTAGCGTAAACATGAGAAGTTTAATCATGGCTTAACCTTATTAACCAGTAGTGATGGATGGGAGTTTTGCGGGTTATATGTTTTAACGAGTCTTTGTTGCCGATGGTGCACCACGCATGCAATTCCACCAGCTAACATCATCATAAAAGCACTTAACCACAAGCCATTTACGAAAGGTTTATAACTAATACGGATCAGGTATTCATCATCACTGAGTTGGGTTCCCATAGAAATGTACATGTCACTTAAAAAGCTGTGATAAATGCCTGCTGCAGAAAGTTCTACAGCATTGCTTTTAAAGGTTCTACGTTGAGGGGTGATGTAACTGATAAGTTTGCCGTCAAGATCTTCAACTGCAATAACGGCTTCAACAGCAGTAAATGCTCGAGTATCGACATGTCGAGTTTGTTGATAAATAAAATTATACCCAGCAACCTCTTTTCCTTGTCCGGGCCCCATTCGTAGCAGTTCATCTTGCTCAAAATAAGAAACAATAGTTCCCGCAGTAATGGCGACTAGAACACTTGTATGCCCTAATAACATGGCAACAACATTGAGGGTTAGTTTTTGAGTTTGTAAATATCGCTGAAGTAGCAATAAGCCAGTACAGGTGGTCATCCAAATAATACAAAAAACACCACATATAAAATTAAACTCGATTTGCTCTAGTAGATGGAGATTAACTGATATTGATAACAAAAATACGATAGCGCCAAGTACGAGCAGTACTTTTGAATTGCGTTTGTTTTCCTTTAACCAAGGTTGAAAGGGGGCTGCGCCCATGGCAATACTCATTAATGTTAATAATGGTACGAATACACTATTAAAATAAGGTGCGCCAACAGAAATAACTCGCCCGGTAACGGTCTCAAATAAAAGTGGATAGCAGGTGCCAAGCAACACCGTTAGCGCAGTGATTAATAGTAAGCAATTACCAATGACCATTAATGTACTCTTGGTCATTCCCTGGGTAGGCTTTATGCTGGCAATCACAGGGATTTTGGCAACTAATAACGTAAAGCCAAGCGTTGAGTAGATTAACATTAGCGATAATATTGAAGCACCTCGGGTAGGATCTGAGGCAAATGCATGCACTGATTGAACAACACCAGAGCGCACTAAAAATGTGCCAAGTAAGCAGACAAAGAAACCAAAAATACACAGGAACAAGCTGCTCAAATACGCTTGATTCGTTTTTTGATTTAACCTTAATGAGTGGATTAATGCGGTACAAACTATCCAAGGAATAAATGAAGCATTTTCCACAGGATCCCAGAACCACCAGCCACCCCATCCTAATTCGTTATATGCCCACCAAGAACCAAATGCATTACCGCCAGTTAAAGCTATCCAAGTGATTATTGCCCATGGTTGTATGCGTTTACAGTGCTCTTGAATATTCGATTTATGGCAAAGTAATGTGGCTATAGCCCCTGAAAAGCAAATTGATAAACCTACATAACCAATGAAAAGAAGGGGTGGATGAAAAACCAGTCCAATGTCTTGCAAAATAGGGTTTAAATCTCTTCCTTCTATCGGTATTTCCGGCAATAACCGTTCAAATGGATTTGAAGTAAAGAGTAAAAATAATAAGAAACCAAATAAGATGCTGGCTATGACGGCGTTAAAGTAATAAGCAAAGTGGTTCATTTTTGGGGTTCTGAAACAAGTAACACTCCCCCAAAGTGCAGTTACGACAATCCAAAATAGCATTGAGCCTTCATGTCCTCCCCATACTGCAGCAATTTTGAATATGTTGGCTAATTGCGTATTTGAATGGTTCGCCACATAAGTAAGAGAAAAGTCATTGACCCAAAAAGCATGCCCCAGAATCAATATCGACATGGTTAGAGCAAACGCATTGAGATGCACTAACGATGGGATGAGTTGGTTAGCTGATGCACATAAATGATGGCTTTTTTCAAATTGAGGGGCGATAAATCCTAGTGTGGCCACTAAGAATGATATTACTAAACTGATGATGAGTAATAGTAAGCCTATCTCTGCAGCCATAAAGTCACCTAATAGATTAATTATTAAAAAACAGTGTCATAAGCACTGCTTCATACTCTTCTGCTTTACGCTATCTGACGATAATTCAATTTCCTTAATCATTTTGTGAGCGGCCACAAGTTAACTTTATGGTGTTTTGTTGGTGGCAACTTTTTATTTCTTAAGTGGCTAATTGTTAAGTTTTGAGAGTTTAAAGTCATGCTTAAACGTTTCAAAAATCCACTGCTTGGTTGTTTATCTATCTGTTTTATATTGATTATTTGTTTTTGGTAACTTTTGATATTGGATCAATTTTTTGTTGTGCTCTAGGTCAAATTTTTAGCGGTTTTTTTATGAAGAATAAGCCTTGCTCAGTTGTAAAGAATCGTTTGATGGACGGTTAGGTTTAGTTAATCCAAGTGACTAATAGCGAAATGGATGAACTGTTAGTGACAGGTATTACAAATAAAAAAACCAAAAGAAATTTAGGAGTGAATGATGAAACAATGGAAATTCAAGGTGGCGTTAAGCGCGCTATGTTGTTTTGGTGCCATTGCCAATGTAAATGCTGCAGGTAAATACAATAGCATTCCAGAAATGGGAAAAACTGCAAAAAAATCATTAGCAAAGTATGAAGGTACAGAACAAATTAATGGTGTAAAAACACTTCAAGACTATATTGTTCAAGAAGCTGAGTTGTTTGATTTTCTTTTTGAAAATCATCCTATGTTTAAATATCAGCAAGCTGGGAATTTAGTTGGCGATTACCATATTAGTGACCGCGGTGAAGAGTATCTAGATACCGGCTACAGTCAAGACTACAGTAAGTTAGATGGTAAGCCTCGTGCTATTCAATACCGTTTAGGGGCTAAATCAATTCTTGATTACCCAAATAACTTTGTTGGCCCAGAAAAGTGTGCTGAATGTCATGCGCTGCAATATGAGAAATGGTCGCGCTCACGTCATGCGAAAACCATCCGTTTTCCAGGTGAACACCCTGAAGTGGATAATGACCTAAATAAAACCATGTATGACACCAAAGATACCTCAATATTGCCTGATGGTATTACCCCTGATGCAATCTATGCCACGGTGGGAACACCGCGAACAAAATATGGCTTTATTGATAGTTGGTTAGTGCGTGGTACTTATCATATTGAAGGTGGGCTACTTCGAGATGGCACTGGTAAAATGGTGGCAGGTGCAAACCAATTCTCACGTGGGTGGGCTGAGTGGCTTACACCAGAAATGTCTAAAAAAATTAATGATGTTATTCCTGAGTTTCCGCTCACAGTGGCGGACTTCGGTGCTTCAGGATCTCACCAACAAGGCATGAGTTCTTACGGTGCAAAATACCGTACAGAAATGTTGTTCCAACCGGCAAGTTCTTATTGTGAAGTCTGCCATACCTTTAAGTTTGACTTTAAATCTAAAGATGAGTTCTTTGATGCATTAGGTGATCCTAAAAAATTACAAGAACATACGATTTCACGAGGTATTGCTTGTGAAGAGTGTCATGGCGCTGGTGGTCACTTAGATGGTGGTACTGGTGGAATGCAGTCTAACTGTGAACGTTGTCATCAACGTTTTGAATATGATCCAACCATGACAGAGTATGCGGCAGAGCAAGGCAAACCTGAGCTTGCTTTTGGGGTGAAAATGAAATCCCTTTGTCCATCTTGTGGTACCGAAGGCTCACAAATGTTTGGTTCTAAGCATTATGAACAAGGTATGCGTTGTACAACATGTCATGACCCACATGAGGTGACTGATGGCAGTTGGATGTCAGGTGTAACCAAACCTAAGCTCAAAAAAGACTGTACAGACTGTCATGCTGCGCAAACATTAATTGCTAGCAATACCGACACTCACTCGCAGCAGACCTGTCAAAGTTGTCACATGCCTAACATGGGTAGTTGTGAAAACTTTAAAGCGATGCAATTCCCTGATCAAGCAGGCTTTGACGCCGTGCGTAAATCCCACATGTGGAAAATTGATGTTGACCCAGAACGTAAAACATTAAATCCACCAGAAGGTGAACCACGCATTCAAGGCCCTGAAGGAGGGAAAGGCTGGACAGTGGCTAAGAATGAAGAAGGACGCACTTATTTAGACTTAATGTGGTCTTGTGCGCGTACCGCAATCTCTGATCACGACGTGGTCGAAAATAAAGGTTGTCACAGTCAATTCCAGTCTGAACTCGATACGGGTCTTCACTACAAGGACCAAGTTCAAATCTACGGCGAAGTTCAAAAATGGCAGAAGCCAATTAAAGAAACGTTTGCTGAAGTTGAACAAGCACTGGTTCGCATCGATAAGCTACTAGAAGTCACTAAGTTATCAATCGAAGACAAAACTCAGGTCTTGTTATTGACTGAAAAAGCACAAGAAACGGTTGATCTAATTAAAGCCGATGGTTCTTGGGGGGTTCATGGTTTCCGTTATAGCCAAAAACGCCTTGATGCAGCACTGACTTACGTAACACAGGCACAGAAAATTATTGATAAAAACAGTATTTAAAACCCGTTTAATCAATATGGCTTAGCCAGTAGCTTCGGTGTTGCAGCGCACCGCAACACCGAGGCTCTTTAAGTCGCTTAGAAGGAGAGTGAGATGGTCAAATATATTGGCGTTGCTATCGCAGTCATGCTGGGAGTAACAGGCTTTAATGCGAATGCTGGCAGTGGTGGCGATTTTGGGCCTGCGCACCAATATGAACATACATTGCAAACCATTAGCTTAGCGCAAGGCGAAGCTTTGCTAGAGCAACCTGAAGTACTGTTTTTTGATGTGAATACCCTAGAGCTTTGGGGTGAGGGTTATATCCCTGGGGCAACCTATTTCAATGTGAGTAATTGGAAAGAACTTTTACCTGAAAACAAACAAACCTACATGGTTTTTTATTGTGCTAACCGCTTATGTAATGCCAGCGAAATCGCAGCACATGAAGTCATGAAGTTGGGCTATAGCAATGTCATGCAAATGCATGATGGTATTTATGGTTGGCGATTATCAGGTAGAGCCGTAGAGATGCCGTAAGCCATAAATAGTGCGTTGGTTAAAAAATTGAAGTCAATTAAGTGTAACTCAGAGAGAAATATGATGAAAACAATGATGAAGAAAACATGTAAAACCACCAGCGTTGCTTTGTTATGTAGCGTGGCATTTATGACTACAGCTGCTAGTAGTCAACAAGAAACTGAAAACGTCTCTTATGCCTTGGGAGCGTCAGTGGGTAAATATATTTCGAGTCGAATTTACGATCAAACGGAGTTAGGTGGAGATATTACCGTTGATACCGTTATTAAAGGTGTGGTGGATGCACTAAAAGATGAAACCTCAATGTCAGATGAAGATATTCTGACTCATTTAAATACCCGCGCTGAAATGCTCAATAAAGAAAAAGAAGCGCGTTTAGCTGCCCTTTCAAGTAAAAATTTAGCTGAAGGGCGTGCATTTTTAGCGAGCAATAAAACCAATGACAACATAAAGGTCACAGAATCTGGTTTGCAGTATGAAATCATTACGCAAGGTGAGGGAAAAGTCCCACTTGAATCAGATGTGGTCACTGTGCATTACAAAGGCCAGCTCATTGATGGCACTCAATTTGATAACTCATATGAACGTAATGAAACTAATCGTTTCCCATTACTTACCGTTATTGACGGTTGGAAAGAAGGCATTGGATTGATGCCGGAAGGCTCAACATATCGACTGACTATTCCCACAGAACTTGCTTACGGCAATGATACTGTTGGCATTATCCCGCCAAATTCAGTTCTGATTTTCGATGTTGAATTATTAAAAGTTGAGTCACCTAGCGAGTCTTCTCATGGTATGGGACTTAGCGGTATGGGCATGGGTGGAATGATGGGCTCTTCAAGCAATTAATTTCAATGAGTTTACCTATCTGTTTGTGGTATCAGCAGTCGAGATAAATATGAATAGTTTATTGATAGCGATCATTGGAACCTTGTGCTTTTTCATCACTATCGTATGGCGTTCTGTCCAATACGTTACTCCAAAAATGCAAGGTTCATCCGAGTCATCAGTTCCCCTTGCCAAGCAAGATGACAAGGTGCTGTTTGTTGTCTGTCTCATAATTCTGCTGGTACCCATCGTCATTTATAGCCAATTGGGGCGTTTTAATGATTGGAATACAGGATACGTAGCAGAGCACATTGATTACCTTATTGCTGCGGATATTAATAAAAATGCCCGAGCGGTTAATATCGACCCCAATAATCGCCTGGCATTAATTAACTTGGCGAATGCATATGCAGAAGGCGGTATGTATGACAAGTCGGTACAAACATTAAATGAATTACTGGAAATAAAGACAGATGCTGAAGTGTTAGGCATGAAAGCAAATGCGCTTTATTACCGTGATGGTCGAGACATGAGCTTGGAGGTCACTATCGTGTTATCTCAAGCGCTTGCAATTGACCCAAATGAAGTTCAATCGCTGTTACTCATTGCGACAGATGCATTTTTGAATAAGGACTTTCAAAAGGCAATTGAGCATTGGCATCAGTTATTGGATAGCAACAACCTAAGCGTTAACCGAACATCTATAAAAAATGCGATTTCTAGAGCTGAGCAAGAAATAGCTAACCAAGCCGTGACTGCATCTGAGTAGAGTCACCCAATAAAGGTTGCAATAAGTCAGCAATATGGCTGACAGATGGAGGATGTTGTGAGTGAAAATATAGAAAGAAGAAGGTTCCTAAAATGCTTAGGAGTGGGTTCATTGATACTTGCCCCCATGGGGTGTAGTTCAACCAAAGACAGTGATGCTGAGAATAAACCTCACTATGTCATGGTTTTTGACCAGAACAAGTGTGTCGGCTGTGGTGACTGTAAGTTAGCTTGTAATAAAGCTAACCATTTACCCGAAGGTGAAGCAAAGCTGAAAACGGAGCAGCAAAACGGCGGATTAGATGGGCAAAAATGTGCTCAGTGTGGTCAAGATAACTGTGAGTGTCAGCGTAAATATGTGCGGGTATCTTGCCAGCAATGTAAAAATGCCCCGTGTGTAGCAGTATGTCCGACAGGGGCTGCTCATCGCGATCCTGACACTGACATTGTCACCATGGATGATAGTAAGTGTGCGGGTTGTAAATACTGCATTGCTGCCTGTCCATATAATGCTCGTTTTATTAATAAAGATACTGATGTTGCCGACAATTGTGATTTTTGCTTGAACAGCCAATTAAGCAAAGGTGAACAACCAGCGTGTGTGCAGCAGTGTCGATATGATGCATTAATCTTTGGTGATGCCAATGATCCCACTTCATATGTAAGCCGGTTATTGAAGGTTAAGGACTCTGTGCGAATAAAGTCGCATTTAGGAACTGAACCCAGCTTACGTTATATCCCAATTGTTAAATTAGGAGTGTAGTCATGGATGGAACAATTGAGTTCTCAATGGGGTTATCTGAAGGGGTTGCATGGCCTTGGCCAATTGCTGTTTATTTGTTTTTTGCAGGGATTTCAGGTGGCGCATTAGCAGTTGCACTGTTTATTCGCTTTTATAAAAAACAAACTATCAATACGCCGTTTTTAAAAGCTGCTTCTTTGGTGTCATTTGTAACCATTGCGTTAGGCATGTTGTGTTTAGTCTTGGACTTAACCAATCCATTGTTTTTCTGGCGGATTTTGGTTTATTACAACTTGAACTCAGTGATGTCGGTCGGGGTGATTGCGTTGATGGCGTATATTCCACTGGTGGCATTAAATCTGTTGTTTGCCTTAGAAGAAGAAATTGCTGAATCATCAATGTTAGCGCCATTGATGCCATTAATTGAAAAACTACGTGGTATTCGTCGTCCTTGTGAAATGGCGATTTTGGCACTGGCGTTAGCCGTTTGTGCATACACAGGTTTTTTAATTTCGGCTTTAGTGCGATTCCCTATGATTAACACGTCAGTCTTACCGGCACTGTTTGTTGCTTCTGGCTTATCCGCTGGTGCAGCAGCTGCAAAAATGGTGGCTGTGAGTGTTTTTAAAGAAGACTTACATAGCCAAGATATGAAAGTGCTTCACGGTGCTGAATGGCCAATTATGTTTGCTGAAGCCTTGTTTCTATTCATGATTATTATGTCATTAGCGACAGGGAATGCAGGTGCTCAATATGCCTTTGATGCTTTTATAACAGGATCATGGGCTGCTGTTTTTTGGTTTGGTGTTGTAGGAATAGGTTTTGGTGGTCCACTTTTACTTAATTTTGCAACAGGCACAAAGTTTAGTCATTCGGCTAAAGCCTTCTACCTATCTGGCATCTGTGTTGTCAGCGGTATGATGTGCTTACGAATGTTCATCCTTTACGCTGGCCAAAACTTCGCTATTTAACGCAAAGCAAGTCCTCAACCAAATACTTTATCCTTTCTATGTTAAGCGGATAAGTTATCGGGTTGGGGGGTTGCTCTCATTTTCGGTGATTCTATGTATAACGTGTTTTCTCCAATGTTAGTTTCTGTTGTCATGTTGAGCATATTTTTAATGGGTTGTTTAAGTCCTAATGATGACAATTCTCATGCTTACCACCCTCATATTGGCGAACATGATCGCTGTCATATGTGTGGCATGATGATCACCAAGTACCCTGGCCCTAAAGGCGTGCTTGAGTTAGCCAATAGTTCTGTTAATCCGAAATTTTGTTCTACCAGAGATATGTTTAATTATGCTTTGCAGCCAGAAAATACTCGGCGAATAGTACAGATGTCTGTACATGATATTGAGCAAACAGATTGGGCAAAGCCAAGTAATCATCATTTCATATCTGCTAACTCTGCTTGGTATGTGTATGGGTCTAGCAAAGAAGCAGTTATGGGGACTGCTGTGGCAAGTTTTGCTTCTGAACAAGGGGCGAATCAGTTTGCTGCTAATTATGGTGGTAAGGTTATTCGTTTTGAGCAGATTGATTTAGCATTACTGGCTGAGGATTAATGGAATGTGCTCTGGTAATGCTGCGGTAATAAGTAAAGTATTCGTCTTTATTTGTTTGTTAGGAATGATGCAAACAAGCATGGCGGCACAAAAGGGCCAGTCTACAGTATATAAAGTGACGACTGCGACTGAATTAACCGATACATTGAAGCGGGTGGATCACGGTGACACCATTAATCTGGCTTCTGGTACTTATCGCGGCAACTTTTTGATTAACCATAGCATTTATTTAACTGGTGAAGGGGCAATTATAGAGGCCAATAGTCAAGGAAATGCGATTAGCATTTATGCTTCTAATGTTCATTTGAGCCATTTGCATTTGCAGAATTGGGGGGAGGATTTATATCAACACAATGCAGGGATTTTTATCGATAAAGGCCAAGAAAATATTGTTATCGAACACATTGTTCTATCAGGAGATGGATTTGGCATTTATGCCGAAGAAATAGAACATATTTTAATTCAACACAATCAGTTTATTGGTAATCATCAGTTAGCAATACTTGATCGCGGTGATGGTATTCACCTGAAAAAGAGCGAAAATGCCCAAATTCTCAATAACCAAATCATTAATGTCAGAGACGGTGTTTATCTCGAGTCGGGTGGCCATAGTGTAGTGAATTATAACCACTTCAAAGGGTTACAGTACGCTATTCATTATATGTATACCCAAGGAGATATGGCTAGCCAGAATATCGCCACCCAAGTTTTAGGTGGGTACGCATTAATGAGTGCGAATAATATTCAGCTAATTGACAATCAAGCCAGTCATGCAAGCGAATTTGGTGTGTTACTTAATCTGACCCAAGACTCCTTGGTAAAAAATAATGATGTACGCCATATACATTGGAAAGGTGGGGATCCGACAGATTTATTTGAGTCAGGTAAAGGGATATTTATTTATGGCTCTCAAGGAAATATTTTGCAGTCTAATCTGATAAGTGCTTGCGATATCGGTGTCGCTATGGCGTTAGGCGGAGAGTTAAATCGAGTTTTTTTAAATCACTTTATCAATAATCAAACTCAAGTGAGATATGTTGGCGACATACGCGTTGAGTGGAGCGAAAATAAACAAGGGAACTATTGGAGTGATTATCAAGGATGGGATATGACGGGTAATGGAATAGGCGAGCAGTTTCATTTACCTAATGATCGACTCGATAAGCTTTTTTGGCTTTATCCAGAGGCCCTCTTTTTGATGGAAAGCCCTGTAGTTATATTACTCAAATGGTTAGATAAGTTATTGATAGAAAGTGATTATAACGGGGTGATAGATAGTTACCCTTTAGTCTCTTCATTAGATTTGTCAATTAAGGATTAATCATGACCTATGCAATTGAACTAGATAAGGTAGGACATTCATTTTCTGGTAAACCTGTTTTGAAAAACATTCAGTGTTCGCTCGCTAGAGGCCAGTTGATGGCATTGCTTGGTCATAATGGGGCAGGCAAATCGACACTCATTAAAATTCTATTAGGCTTGATCGAACCACAGCAAGGAACGGTTAATATTCTAGGCTTGCCAATAAATCAATTATGTGGCGGAGTGGAAATTGGTTATTTGCCTGAAAATATTCAGTTTTATGACAATATGACAGGTAAACAAGTGTTGCAGTTTTTTGCTGACTTAAAAGGCGTGAATACTCAACTTGTTACTCGTACACTTGAAGAGTTTGGCCTTTTGGAAAGCCAGCATAAACAAGTCAAATATTACTCTAAAGGTATGAAGCAAAGACTGGGCTTTGCTCAAGCAATTATTGCCTCTCCTCAATTGCTCCTATTGGATGAACCTACTGTTGGTTTAGATCCACAAGCATCTCAATTTTTATATCAAAAAATAAATCAGTTAAGAGAGCAAGGATGCTCAGTGGTCATTTGTACTCATGAGTTAGCCTTGATTGAAGAACACATAGATGTCGCATTGATGTTAGGGCGTGGTGAGCAATTAGCTTATGGATCTATTAACGCCTTGGCGGCTCAAAGTGGCTGCATGGTGACGTTTATAGTGCCAAATATAGAGACTCTGGTGTTAAAAAAACCGGTATTGTCCCCATATTATTTTCAAGGAACTTTGCGTTGTTTTCCTGAAGATAAATCGATAGTTATTCAATTGCTTACTGAAATATGTTCAACATATGAATTTGATATTCAGTTACCTAGTTTGACTGATATTTATCATCACAAAATGAAGGTGCAGCGACTTACAACAGGCGGGTTGAGTTTTGCCAATCAGTCTTTTCAGCAGCAGGAGGTAAAAGATGTCATTGCATGTTGAAATGGTCAACATTCTTGCCAGAAAAGAACGTCAAGAATGCATACGTAACCATTGGAGCGTTGTACTATTTGTGTTGTTTGGCGGCTTATCATTTACGGTAACTTTAGCTGGGAGCGCTGTGAGTGGTGAACTGGCTGGTGGGACCCTTATTTCCACAATTAGTAGTTTAACCAGTTTATCGGTATTTATTATTCCACTCGTAGCAATACTAATTAGTTATGATGCTTTTGTCGGTGAAAGGGAGGCGGGTACCTTGTCCCTTTTACTCACCTATCCGATAAGCCAGATTGATATTTTATTGGGAAAATTTGTTGCTCACGGAGGTTTACTGATAATCGCGATTACACTGACCTATGGTGGTAGTGGACTATTATTTTGGTTGCTAAGTGAACAAGCGGATACAGCACTAGTTATTCGCTTTTACGGCCAATTGATTATCAGTAGCTGTTTACTTGCTTTAGTATTTATTTTACTGAGCTATCTCGTGAGTGTTCATGCTCAGCAAAAGGGGAAAGTGTTAGGTTTTTTATTTATGGTGTGGTTTGCTTTTGTTTTGGTATTTGATCTGTTGTTGCTTGCATTACTTGTTGCTGATTTTGGCCTGCAGGCACAGCGCTTCGTTAGTTTTATGATGCTTCTTAACCCTGCTGACATATATCGAGCGATTAATATGTTAGGAATAGATGCCAGTTTTGCTGATAAAGGAGCCTTAAGCCAAATACAGTTAACGGTTCCATTCTTGTTCGGCTTACTTTGTTTGTGGCTTGTTTTACTGTTATTTGCGTTGAAGCATTGTGTTACAAGTGTTGCATTTAAATCTAGTTAGTTAATTGATTTTGCAGTGTTTATTCTGCTTTTACTTAGTTATTTGAGTAAGTTGTCACAGTAATCGTATACCGTCTGAATTATGCTGATCCTATGTCATATTAACCATAAGACTATAGGCGAACAGTGATAAACATAACCTCTTATCTAAAGCTCGCGCCAGATGCGAAGCAACTCATTGATCGTACTAATAATCAGGTTATTGATTTAACATTTTCTGAATCTGCGGTATTAGCGCATTTATTGATTGAACCAGGTGCTATTTCTACTAAAGACTCACTTGTAAAACAGGGATGGCCTGGTCGCGTTGTATCCGATTCTTCATTAACTCAATGTATTAGTACGTTACGTAAAAAGCTTGAACCCTATTCTGAAGTTCAACTAAAGACCATTGCTCGACGTGGTTATCAAATACGTATTGTTGCTAAGTCTCATGTAACGATGTTGGCCGTTAACGATCCGCAATCCATTAAAGCTGCTTTATTTGATGTGTCATTGCTAATTAAGGTTGCGGGCGTAGTCTTCGCGATTATTATCATCGCCTATCAATGGTATTACAGTGACTACCATCAGGTTTTAAAAAGAGCCTCTAGCTGGGATGCTCACTCGAGTATTTCGTTAAATATTGGTGGGGTAAAAGAATCTGTTCCCGTTTTATACCCTAAGAATAAACCCCAGCCCCATGCGTCATCGTGGCAAAAACATTTAGCCCCAGAGAGCAATGAATCTGCTCATTTTGAGCAGTTTAAAGGCTTTGCTCTTGCTGATGATAATATTCATTCATTTGCCGTGTGTTTAGATTTTGAAGAGAATTGCATAAAAACCAATACGATGAATATTGCTGCTACAGATGAGACTCCAGCAGGCTTGAATATGGAGCATTTTTATCAACTGCGTGACAGTATGGAAAATCGTATCCGTGTGAATAGAGAAATACTGCCTGTCGATTATAGTGATGGTGAAATAGATAAACATCACTACTTTTCAGATGTTTATTTTCCCGTTGCCGATAAGTTATTGATTAGAGTCGATATGGGGCTTTCGATGATCTACGAAGCACCACTAAGTGGACAATTTTATTATTCGATTTGCTTAACAGACGAAGATTGTCGAACGACGCCGATAAAGTATAAATTGCGTGGCGACTTTGAGCAGTATCGGCAATCTATTGGTGACATTGAAGTTGATGTCTTTCAGGTGAAGGTAAAGCAAAAAAATATTATTTTACCTGAGCAAGTGAGTGAGTCTGCAATGAGCTTTTATCGTGGTATTCGCAAACATCATGTGAAAGATAAAGAGCTCTATTTTTATCGGCTTTATCATGACAATGGCACTGCGGTTTGGATAATCCCGCTATTTAAGAACATTATTACTTGGACTCGTTATGAAAAAGTCTCCTTATAATAAGACTTTTTCCTTTAACCAAAGGTGAACGGTTATTTCATCGTCACTTTGCCGCCAATTATTTTAAAAGCAGGCGTGCCGCGAACCAAGGTATCTCGAGCAAAAGGTGTTTCACACTGTGGACACACACAAGGGGTTTTAGTGTAGTCATCTACAATACGTTCTTTGAAGCATTTAACTAATGCACCTTTTCCGCCCTTGCGGTATTTAAATAGCTGGGTTTTACATTTAGCACAAAAAATATCGACGGTGCGGGTTGGTCCTTTAGCGTTTGGTTTAGCCAAAATAGCTCCTAATATGGTTAAGGATTAAATGGTAAATCAAACGCAGTAGAGTTGATAGTGACTAGAACCGATAACCAAAATTTGCGGTTAAAGTATTCGTATCAAACTTCTGATAGGTATAAACCAAAGAAAACTCGTAATTTGGTGCAAAATTATATTGCCAACCTAAGGATGTTAATGCTCCAACACCTTCATTATCAGTATCCACATGCTCATCATCATATCTTAAATTTGCAATGACATTATATTGGGCAATACCTAGTTTAAATAAGAAAGAAGATCGTTGTGATAATGGCTGCGAGTATACAGCCGCAAGACGAAAGCTAGATACTTTATCTATGTATGCACTGGTCAACGGGTTTAAAATAAGAGTGCCAGTTATTTTTTGATACATGTAACCGATTTCGCCTCCCCAACTAGGAGTGAATTGATAACGGTAAGCGACATCATAATGATGTTTTAAGTTTAATCTTTCTTCATCAAAACCATGTACCTCAGCCCAGCGAGATACTCCTAAGCCACCACCTAAACTGATAACGTGATGAGATTCGTCAATAAGTTCCTCTGCGGTGGTCAAAGCAGAAACTTGCAACATAATGATGAGGAATATGTATTTCACTTTAAGTGTCCTTGAACTATCAGCCTTAAAAATTGGCGTGTCTTTATATCAAGGTTAAAAGCCAGTTAGCATGTCATTGACGTTTTAGTTTTTGGGTGATGAAACTATTTGTTTGATTAAATAAAAAAGCCTTCAATA
>NZ_JBFRJQ010000014.1:94701-106192 GCF_041468985.1 Shewanella sp. 10N.286.52.A9
TATTGAAGGCTTTTTTATTTCTAACTATTTAGTGACAAATTAACACAATCGTATTAACCAAACTCACCACTAACATAACCCTGAGTGCGTGAGTCTTGTGGGTTATTAAATACTTGGTGCGTTTCACCTTGCTCTACTAATTCACCCATCCAGAAGAAAGCTGTTCTATCCGAGATGCGCTTTGCTTGGTTCATTGAGTGAGTCACGATAACAATGGTGAACTTTTTACGTAATTCATCCATTAGCTCTTCAATCTTATGGGTTGCGATTGGATCAAGTGCACTGGTTGGCTCATCCATTAAGATAACTTCAGGCTCCATCGCAATCGCGCGGGCAATACACAAACGTTGCTGTTGACCACCTGATAAACCAAAAGCAGGTGTATTTAGTCTGTCTTTAACTTCTTCCCATAAAGCTGCGCCACGTAATGAGTCTTCAACAACTTTATCTAATACGGCTTTATCTTTAACGCCTTGGGCTTTAAGGCCAAAAGCGATGTTTTCATAAATACTCATCGGGAAAGGGTTTGGCTTTTGAAACACCATACCTACTCGCATTCTTAGGTTTTTTACATCAACGTCGGCATAAATATCTTCACCTTCGAATGCCACAGTGCCTGTAATTTTGACTCCTGCAACCAAGTCATTCATTCGGTTTAGCGTGCGTAGCAGTGTTGACTTTCCGCAACCTGATGGTCCAATTAAAGCCGTCACTTGGCGTGATGGGATGTTAATTGAGATATCTTTTAACGCATGGTTTTCGCCGTAAAATAGGTCTAAGTTGCTTACTTCAAGTTTGTTCATGATCTGGCCTTTAATTAACACGATGTTTTACGTGTTATTACTATTCGTTTGTTTAATGCTAAGAAGATTTATTTAATCGGGTAGCAATGACTTTGGTTGCTAAATTTAGTGCTAATACCAATACAATTAAGATGGTTGCAGTGGCATAAGCTTGATCCCATTCGTGCTGAGTAAATAACTCTTGGGTTAACTTATATAAATGAACAGTCAATGTTCGGCCTGAATCTAATACAGAGTCAGGAATTTGAGTCACCATACCAGCGGTTAAAAATACTGGTGCTGACTCTCCAATAACGCGGCCAGTACTTAAAATGACCGATGTAACAATACCTGGTAAAGCGCTTGGTAATATTAAGCGCCAAATGGTGTAAATTTTACTACTACCTAATGCATAACCACCTTCACGGTAGCTCATTGGTACAGCCATTAAGGCTTCTTCCGTAGTACGAATGATGACGGGTAAAATCAACATAGCTAGCGTTAATGCACCCGACAAGATTGAAAAGCCTAAGCCTAAGGTCGTGACAAAGAATGTCATACCGAATAAGCCGTAAACAATCGATGGAATACCTGCGAGTGACTCAGTACAAAAACGGATAACTTGCACAATTTTACTGCCAGGCTTGGCGTACTCAGTTAGATATATCGCCGTCATAATGCCAATTGGTGCTGCGAAAGCTAATGACAGTAGTACCATATATACGGTCGATACAATCATCGCCCAAATACCAGAAGCTTCGCCAATGCGGGTATAGGCACCAGTAATAAACTCCCAACTAACATGGCTTAATCCATTTGAGAGAATGTGCCAAACCACCCATAACAAAAATAAGATAGTGATACCGGCAGCAGCCCAAATAGCGCCATGAAGCAATTTATCTTGATTCTGTCTCGATACTAATGAGTTTGATTGAGTAAACTTAGACATGATTAATACGCTCTCTTGCGATTTAGGTATAACAATGAACCGTTAAGCAAAACGATAAATGCCAATAAGACAATACCTGTTGCATACAGTGCACTTGAATGGATGCCTGTTGCGTAAGACATTTCCATTGCGATGTTAGCGGTAAGTGTACGTGCAGGCTCCAATAACGAACCTGGCATAGCCGGTGCGTTACCCATAACCATAATGATGGCCATGGTTTCACCAATTGCACGAGCAACGCCCAGTGCAACGCCTGTAAAGATGCCGCTTTTAGCGGCAGGGATCAGTACTTTAAAAATACTGTATATATGCGATGCGCCCAAGGCTAGCGCACCTTCCTTATACACTGAAGGTAAGGCTCTAATAGATGTTTCTGAAATAGTAATGACGGTTGGCAAAATCATAATTGCCAACACAATGATTCCCGCCAAAATGGTGTTACCAGCAGGAATATTAAAAATCGTTTCAATGGCTGGGACAATAATCACCAATCCAAAAAATCCGTATACAACAGAAGGAATGCCAGCTAGTAACTCAACTGCTGGTCTAACTAAATCTGCTAACCATTTAGGGGCAATTTCTGCCAAAAATACAGCGGTTAAAATAGCAATAGGGACACCAATGATTACAGCACCAGCTGTTGATATCATTGAGGCAACAATCATAGGTAAAATGCCATAAAGTGCTGGTGGCAGCCATTCTTTACCTGTTACAAACTCAGTAACACCTGCTTCTTTAAATGCAGGTAAACCTTCGTTAAATACAAACCATCCGATGGTGGAAACCGATAGTACGCCAACCATAGCGCAACATAGGAAAAGGCCATGAAAGAAAATTTCTTTGATGTCCATGGCTTTTTTTGGTGCAAGTTGCAGTCCTTGTGATTGGACTTTAGTTGCTGTATTCATCATATGCCTCGAGGTCGTACTGATGATTAATCATTTTTAATATTTGATAGAAACTACAAAAGAGGAGCATAAGCTCCTCTTAATATACCGTGGTCAGTTATTACTGAACGCGGATGTAACCTTCTTCAGCAACAATGCTTTGACCGTCATTTGACATGATAAAGTCGATGAAGCTTTGTGCATTCGGGTGTGGCTGGTCATTCACTAAAACGATGAATGGACGAGCAATTTGGTATTCGCCAGCTGCAATGTTTGTGTCAGTAGCTTCAACGCCACCTACACTTAGAGCAACTAAAGAATCATCAACTGAACCAAGAGAGATATAACCGATGGCGTATGGGTTATTCGCAACGATTGTTTTGATCATACCGTTACCATTACCTACTTGAGCTGTAGGTGTAATAGCCGTTACCTTGTGGCCATTAACAGTACGTTGTAAGTCCATGATTTCTTCGAACGCGCCACGAGTACCAGAACCGTTTTCACGAGTTACTACAACGATTGGACGAGCTTCGCCACCTACTTCGCTCCAGTTTTTGATTTCGCCGCGGTAGATTTTTGAAATTTGCTCTTGAGTTAAGTCTTGAACTGGGTTTGCTTTGTTTACTGCAGCAGCAATACCGTCACGAGCAATAACGATTTCTTTTGTTGTATCGTTTAACTCATTTTCTTTAATGTTACGAGAAGACATACCAATCATGCTGGTGCCGTCTTTCGCTGCACGAATACCAGCAGAAGAGCCAGTGCTTTGTACTTCAACATTCTTTTTAGCAGTGTTTTGATAGTTCTCTGCTAGCACTTCCATAACGTGTGCAACAGATGTTGAACCAGATACTGTCACTGTACCAGCTTGAACAAGAGGTGCCGTCATTAAGCCAACAGCAGTTAATAAACCAATCACTTTTTTCATCACAAATTCCACTTATTATTTGTACTTAAATTTGTACTTAATACCCATCTTGGATATTGAAAGTTAGGGTGCTTCTTTCTCGCTGTAATTTGAAGCGAGTGCATTAAGACAGATCAATATGACAGTTAAGTTACAGTGTTCTTTGTTGAAATTGGATTATCTAAAGTTACCTAAGCTTATGTTTTTTTTATGTTATATTTATGTGTGGCGGATGTGTTTATTAACTATAATTCAGCAAAAAAAACGCTGAATACCTTAAATTGCTATTGAAGGGGTCAAAGCCAAGTATTATTGAAGTGTAATGGTGTTCAATTTGACTGAATAAGCGCAAAATGCTTTTAGTGTTAATCTTGGATTAAGCTTAGGTTAAGGTGGATTTGAGGATTGATGTTATATTGCCGCCAAATTATTTAGCGTAAAAATTTTTATTAAACTTTTATTACACTCAAGCACTGCCAATAATTAAGTTATAAGCTGCGATGTCTTTATAACTTAAGTTTGATTTTGGTGGCCTTCTCAGTTCATTTTCTTATCAAAATAAAAAGGGACGTTATGACCACAGAAATGATTATGATTGGAATGTCTATTCTGATCGTTATTGGCATTTTATTGCATCATCCTTCTCGTACCTTAGGGATCCCGTCGCTATTCATCTTTATGGGAGTGGGTCTTTCACTTGGTAATGGTGAGTTTAATTTTGTTTATGACAATTTGGACAAAACTGCATGGATTGGTGGCTTAGCGCTAAATGTGATTGTTTTTGTTGGTGGCCTTAATACCTCGACGGATAAAATTAAGATAGCGTATAAAGAAGGGGGCGTTTTGGCATCCTTTGGGGTGATATTTACCACTCTCATCTTCGCTTGTATTTTATATTTGCTGCTCGACTTCAATTTTGTAATTTGCCTACTATTTGCCGCTGTTGTGTCTTCAACGGATGCGGCGGCTGTATTTTCGATTTTAGAGTCGAAAAAGTTAAAGTTAAAAGAAGAAACCGACACCGTTTTGGAGTTTGAGTCAGCAACCAATGACCCAGTAGCTATGCTCATGGTTATTGTATTAACCGAGATGGCACTGTCTTCAACACAATCGGTTACTATATCTTCTTTAAGTTTGAGCTTGTTTACTCAAATCGCTGTTGCAATTATCGTCGGATTTTTAATTGGTAAGCTTGCTGTAACACTGCTAAATAAGATTAGTTTGTCAGAGTATGGCTTGATACCAGTGTTTGTATTAGCCAGCTTTATTATTGCGACTTACGGTGCTGATTTATTGGGGGGCAATATATTATTGGCTTCTTACATTGCGGGTGTCGTTATTGGGAACGGCATTAAAAGAGGGCAGCAAGTTAACTTGCACTTTTTTAACAGTTTATCTTGGTTGGCTCAGGCACTAATGTTTATTGTGTTAGGTCTACAAATATTCCCACAGACGCTGATGACCGTATTCTGGATATCTATACTTCCAGCTTTATTACTCATATTTGTTGCAAGGCCGCTTGCTGTTCAACTGTGCTATTTACCTTTTGTAAAAGCCAGTTGGAAAAAGCGACTATTCATTTCTATGATAGGCCTAAAGGGGGCAACACCTATTGTGTTTGCGTTAATACCTGCTGCAGCTGGTGTTCCAGGCGCAATTGATATTGTGCATATGGTGTTTTTCTTTGTCTTATTTTCTATCTTTATTCAAGGTGGAGCGATAGCGCCATTGGCAAATAAGCTAGGACTTGAAAAAGACAAACCTGCAAAGTAGTTTTCTTAATATGAGGCACTAGCTGATAGCGTTAGCTAAGCTGTTTGCCTCTATTTTATTCCAAACTTTGTCATGGAAATAAAAAACAATTGTATTTACGGCAGGTTCTATTAATGCCACAGCACCACCAATGACAATACTTCCAGTTAGTAAATATGTAATGGTGAATGCAACACTGAAATGCAAAATAGCGAAAGTCATGGTTTTTTTCATGTGAACCTCGAGTAAGTTTGTTTTTAATCATTCAAATGATAACAGTTATCATTACCATTTGAAGTGTTTTTTACAAATTAAGTCAAAAGGTTTATTCGATTAAACTGGAGTATCTCGTCGGGTCGTGTATATCTATCTGATTGAGAAGAATAAAAAAGTCGCTTAAGCGTATCTTAGGCGACTTAATAACGTTTCATTAGCGGATTGAATTAAAATTCGAAGTTAAATCCATACTGTTTAAGCTGTTCGTAAACCACTTTATCAAAACAAAATAATGCGGCAGCACGATGAGCTACGTTCTTTTGTTTTTCGTTGCAATTGATCAATAGATTCATTTTTAATATCTTGCGTCTAAAGTTAGGCTTATCGAGCTTACTGTTAAGAATTGATTCGTAAATCTCTTGTAACTGCAGCAGGGTAAATTTCTCTGGTAATAAATTAAAGCCAATTGGTTCGTGGTGGACTTTATATTTAAGATTACTTAGTGAGCTTTTAATAATTTCTGCGTGATCGAAAACGAGCTGCGGTAAGTTATAGACATCAAACCATTCAATTTCATAGGCGTTATTGCCCATGGCTAAACGTGTTTCATCAAAACGTACTAAAGAATAAAAGGCAACCGTAATGATACGACGGGTAGGGTATCGATCGACTTGACCAAATGCGCCTAGCTGATCCAAATATAAGTTATCGACACCTGTTGTTTGTTTCACAACCCTCGATGCTGCATCTTCAAGGTTTTCATCCATCATTACCCAATGACCAATAAGACCCCACTTGTTTGCCGCTAATCCTCTATTGTATTTCACTAATAGAATTTTCAGCTTACCTTCATGCATAGAGAAAATAAGATTATCCACCGACACATTCGTGATGGTGTTATCTGGCAAAGCTTCTTCTTGGGCTAACTCATTGGCATTTAAAATCGGCTTTACTGTCATCATAGTACCTAGCATATGTAAAACGTTGGCTATATCGGTCAGATATAAAGGTTATTTAGCTTAATCTAATGAAATCACGATAAAAAGAAAAATAAATTTTAATCAATAAGAGTAAATTAAGCGCACTTTGGGCGCAACGAATTCTGTTGTTTACAAAAAATCACTTGAAATGAATCTTGGTTTTAGGAATATTATATGTAATAGTCATTTTAACAATAAGTTGTGTTTTGTTAGATTTTGTCCGTTTTACCCTATGAAGCGAATCGTGTCCTCACTTCTTAGATTATCGAAATGCGACTTCATTATTACTATTAACATAAAGGGATTGATATGTTTGTACCTGATAATTCGCTAATAAGCTGCGCTGGTTTGAAGAGATTTGTACCATTACTTGCTTGCCTACTTTTGCCTGTAACTCTGCAAGCCGCTGATGCTAAGACAGAGTTACAATTAAAAGATCACTTTGCTGAACAATTTAAAATCGGTGCAGCATTAAGTGAAGCGCAAATCTTAGATAAGAAACCAGGTGTATTAGATTTGGTTGCTCAGCAGTTTAATAGTTTAACTGCTGAAAATGTTATGAAATGGGAAGAAATTCACCCAAGCCCTCAGCAATATAACTTTAGTACGCCTGATAAATTGGTGAGTTTTGGTCAGAAACATGACATGTATATGGTAGGACATACATTGTTATGGCATCAGCAGACGCCAGATTGGGTATTTGAAGACGAGAAGGGTAATTTACTTGAGCGTGACTCTTTACTTGAAAGACTACAGTTACATATCAATACCGTGTTAGGGCAATATAAAGGCAAGGTGCAAGCATGGGATGTTGTTAATGAGGCGTTTAATGAGGACGGTACACTTCGCGATTCAAAGTGGTTAGCTATCATCGGCCCTGACTATATTGAAAAAGCGTTTGAATATGCACATCAAGCAGATGCTGATATTGCGCTTTATTACAATGACTACAATTTATTTAAGCCTGCAAAACGTAAAGCGGTGGTTAAGTTAGTTAAGCAACTTCAATCAAAAGGTATTCGCATTGATGGTGTTGGGATTCAAGGGCATTATGCATTGGATTATCCTGATTTGAATGAAGTTGAAAACTCAATTAATGCATTTGCTGATACAGGCGTCACCGTTATGTTTACAGAGGTTGATGTATCAGTATTACCCTTTCCAGATGAAGACAATCAAGGCGCAGATATCAGCTTAGATATGGCATTGCAGCAACAGTTTAATCCTTATGCTGACGGACTTCCTTCAGATGTTGAGCAACAACTTGCGCAGCGTTATAAGCAAATCATTGATTTATTTATAAAGCACCAACAAAAAATCGATCGTGTGACATTTTGGGGGGTCGATGATGGTCAAACTTGGAGAAACGATTGGCCAATGACAGGCCGAACAGATTACCCATTGTTATTTGATCGTGAGCTGCAATTAAAACCGTTTGTAAAAGACATCATAAACTAAGTCAGGTTTGATTGAGGGTAAGCATTTATAGTCAAAAGGCGTGGCTTACGATGAAGTAAGCCACGCCTTTTTCAATTATTGGCGAAACAAGTAACTTAAAGTTAATTAAGCTTGTTTTAGTAGTGCCAAGGGAATTTAGAAAAATCTTGGTCGCGTTTTTCTAAAAAGGCATCACGACCTTCTTGTGCTTCATCAGTCCCGTAAGCAAGGCGAGTCGCTTCTCCTGCGAATAGTTGCTGACCGACTAAACCGTCATCTGGCAGGTTAAAGCCATATTTAAGCATACGCATGGCAGTTGGCGATTTGCTGTTAATTTCTTTTGCCCAAGCTAAAGCTTCTGTTTCTAACTCTGCGTGAGGAATTGAGCGGTTAACCATGCCCATATCGAATGCTTCATCGGCTGAGTAATTAAACCCAAGGAAGAAAATTTCACGAGCACGTTTTTGACCAATCATTTTGGCTAAGTAAGCACTTCCATATCCAGAGTCGAAACTGCCGACATCAGGATCGGTTTGTTTGAAAACGGCGTGCTCTTTCGAAGCAAGGGTTAAATCGCAAACAACATGTAAGCTATGACCTCCGCCAACAGCCCAACCAGGGACTACAGCAATAACCACTTTCGGCATAAAACGAATCAAGCGTTGCACTTCTAATATATGAAGGCGACCCATACGAGCGACATCAGGTTTACCTTCTTCTGCCCCTTCATACTTATAGCCGTCTTTACCGCGGATGCGTTGATCTCCTCCGGCACAGAAAGAGTGTTGGCCTTTTGCTGATGGACCATTACCGGTAATGAGCACACAGCCAACGTCTGACCATTGGCGAGCATGATCTAACGCAGTATAAAGCTCATCAACTGTTTTAGGTCGGAAAGAATTGAGGCAATCAGGGCGGTTTATCGCAATACGAACAGTGCCTTGATCTTTTGCTCGGTGATAAGTGATATCTTCAAAGTCGAAACCACTAACTGTGTCCCAAAGAGAAGGGTCAAAAATATCTGAAACCTGTTGAGTCATGTTTACTAGCCTTTTTCAAACGATTATCCAAAGGCTAGGCTGATTTAAATCTCAGGTCAATTACAGATGTCGTAAAGCTCGAATTAAATCTTGTCACAGATTAATTGAAGGTTATCTTTACCAAAAATAGGATGTTTTGATCCAAAACCACAATATTCTGATTTAAAATTGGCAACCGATTCATTGTTAGTGAAAATGTCTTTAAACGCGTTAACCTCTTTACCTGACAATCTTTCTATTACACCTGAAGGTATTTTAATGACCTTGTCACTTTTTCTAATGATTTTTGTGCCTGTCATTGAAGATATTTTATCATCTGCATTGTCCATAACTGATTGTATTTCAGCTATCGGCTCATCGAGTTTATCTGTTTCGGTAGCAAAGTAGTAAATTACACCAGCAATCAGTGCGATTAGGATCCAACCTCTCATCATTTAGTCCAATTAAAGTGAATAACCATGAATAATACGAGTATAATATACTCAATTAACACTCTGTAAACGAGTGTGTAGCAGTTTCAGTAGATTATTATTTAAAATATTAACTTTTTCTGCAATCACAATAGAGTTTGCCCCTTTTTAAGTAGTAAGGCATCGAGATGACAAAAGAATCGACATCTAAAGATTTTTCCAAACAAAAGCGGATTAAAATCCATCAGCCAGATGCTAATAAAGCAGATCGTTTCAATCCAAGTAACAGTATTTATGTGCGTGCTGTAACCGGACTTTGGACAACAGTAAGAAGACGTATTGGTTGGGCAACCATGTCATTCTTTCTGATATTGCCATGGTTACCATGGGGAGACCGTCAAGCCGTTTGGTTTAATCTAGGTGAACAGAAATTCCATATCTTTAGTTTGACTATTTGGCCTCAAGATCTGACTTTGCTAGCAGCACTATTTACTATCGCTGCATTCGGCCTCTTTTTTGTGACCACTTATCTAGGCAGGGTATGGTGCGGCTATACTTGCCCACAAACGGTTTGGACGTTCATCTTCATTTGGTTTGAAGAAAAATTCGAAGGTGCCAGAAATAAGCGTATCAAGTTGGATCAAATGCCATGGAGCTTTAATAAACTTTGGCGAAAAACGGCGAAGCATACTTCTTGGGTACTTGTTTCACTATTAACAGCAATGACCTTTGTGTCTTACTTTGTACCAAGTCGTGAAGTCTACATTGATGTTTTCACCCTAAACGCGGATCTAAGCATCTACTTCTGGGTCGTATTCTTTACTTTAGCAACCTATGGTAATGCTGGTTGGATGCGCGAGATTATGTGTATTCATATGTGTCCTTATGCTCGCTTTCAGGCTGCTATGTTTGATAAGAATACATATATAGTTGGTTATGATGCAAAGCGTGGTGAAACTCGAGGGCCAAGATCTCGTAAAGCAAACCCTGTAGAAATGGGATTGGGTGACTGCATAGATTGTGATTTATGTGTGCAAGTGTGCCCAACCGGAATCGATATTCGAAATGGCTTGCAATATGAGTGCATTAATTGCGGTGCTTGTATTGATGCCTGTGATACGACTATGGAAAGAATGGGCTATGATAAAGGCCTAATAAGTTACACCACCGAAAATAAACTTGAAAATATTAAAGAGACAATTGTTAGGCCAAAACTTGTTGGCTATGGCGTAGCGCTAACAGTCATGATACTCGTCTTTGTATATGCCAGCGCGACTATTGCGCCAGTGCGTATGGATGTCATTAGAGATAGAAATGCTTTATATCGTATTACTAATGACGGGCTTGTAGAAAATACATATACATTGAAGCTGCTCAACAAAACTGAACAAGCCCAAGAGTATAAACTTTCGATGACAGGTTTAAATAACTATCAGTGGACCGGTCCGACAGACGTTTCTATACAAGCTGGAGAAGTATTAACGCTTCCTGTCAGTATTGCGGTTGATCCAGGTGCTTTAGAGCGAACAGTGACAAAAATTAATCTAATTGTGGTTGCAAATATCGATGGAAAGCCTGTTTCTATCAAACAAGAGTCAAGATTCTTTGGTGATTAAACCTAGGTATTATAGGTAAAAGGGGCTGTTTAGCCCCTTTTTTATGCGTTTCGTTCAAAATCTCAGCTGTTAACCCTGTTTTATTAAATTAATTCAATTTAGCTCTTGCACGGTTTCATAATCTCCCTATAATGCGCATCCACTGACACGGCGACAGGCACTAGCCAACACTGAGTCAGCTTGATTTGAAGCGGTTTTAACCACCTTAAATCAACGGCGAAAAGAAGTTTGAAAAAACACTTGACGCTGACAACGGGAAGTGTAGAATACGCATCCCTGACCAACACGGTCAACGCTCTTTAACAATCAAACAAGTAAATCTGTGTGGACACTCACAGGTGTTGAGTTAATCGAAATTGTCACTTAGGTGGCAATCAAAATTATTATCAATGTAACGATGAGTGTTCATAGCAATATGTAACAAGCAGGATGTAGATTCTTCCGAGTCTGCATAATGTAATCAGAATTCATTGAGCCGAGACTTAGTCTCAAAAAAAACTTTAATTGAAGAG